>JAYTMI010000680.1:0-13688 GCA_043728625.1 Saprospiraceae bacterium
GTCAAGGCGGCGACCATGATTATTTGAAAACTAAATCGCAACAAAGCTGTAACAGACTCGCCTATTTTAATCTGTCGTGAAAACATCGGCATCAACAAACCCGCAAAAAGCAACCCTAAGACATTGACTGCATCTAACAAACGATACGCAGAGGCATAAATCCCTGCTTGTCGCGCACCATCTTCCAATATGCGTTCGAGCATCACCATATCGGTTCGGGTATAAATCGTCATCAAAAATATGGCGAGTGCATACGGCATTGCCCCCCTCAGTATAGACACTAAAAAAGGACGATTGAAGCTTATTTTGAACCATTCAACACGTCGGTAACAGACAACGAATGCGCCTAAGATATTGATTATCAATGTAAAATTCTGTGCGTGGACAAACCATTCAATCTGAAACGATGAACTAAACGGTTCAACAAACAGCAAGACGGGACAGATAAAAAGGAGCAAAAGACGGTCGAATACGCTAAAAAAACTGTTCAAGGTATATAAACCCAAACTGGCAATATTGGAACGCATATAGATATTCAACGACAGGAAAATATTGTAAAAACCCAACGACAAAATCATAGGGTAATAGCGGGCATCGTACCTGAAAATGAAGGCAGCAATCATCAAAACAAGCAAATAAACCGTTCCTAATATGATTTTTAGAGACAAAATTCCCGATAAATAACGCGTCAATTGATGCCGATTTTGAGCGATTTCACGGCTGTTGAAGTTCTGAATACCGAAATCGTTGACGATTTGTAGTAAAAATGTGAAGCTGAAAAGTGCCGCATAAATGCCATAAACCTGCTCACCCACGCGGTTCTGAACCGTGCGGTCAATGCCAAAAATGTACAAAGGTTTGATGAGTAGATTGATAGCAATAAGAAGGACAATGTTCTTGAAGAATTCTTTATTCATGCGGCGTGACAGTACAGCCTTACTTCAAATTAAGTATCATTTTGACATCAGAGCCGTCATAAACCGATATTTCAGCGTCAAAACTTGTTTCACGGAAGCCATAAGTACGGAACAACTCGATTGAAGCCGTTAATTTGGAACTTGTAACAAGATAGACTTGACGCGCTCCTGCTTGACGGACTTTATCAACAGCCGCTTGAAGTAGTCGTTTGCCGATATTTTTGCCGCGATACTGAGGGGCTACCGCCATATCTGCAATTTCATAAAGTTTATTGTTTTCCTTCAAAATAGCACAAGTACCGATGATTTTGTCGTCTGCTTGCGCAAAAAGGATGAAACCGCCTTTATTAATGATGCTTGTTTCGGGGTCGTCGAGGTGGTCATCCATCTGCTTACCGAAGTAAGTCGTCATCCATTCTGCGTTGAGTTGTGCAAAACTTTTGCGGTATTCTGGTGCATAATCAATGATATCAAAGGTAGTTAAAGTAGCTTCCATAACGATACAGGTGTGTTTGGTGAGAAATAAATTGTTTATAGTTGGATAAACGCAAATTTAAGGTTTAATCTACAATTCTTTACTATCAAGGCAGTAGATTTAATATATCGTTCATGGTTTAAGACTGTTTTTTGACATTAAAGAATTCAACTTTCAAAATCCATTAATCATTATTAGATAGGTAAAGCACTGTTTTTTTTCCCAAAACAGCGACCCCTCAGTATCAGACGTTTAAAATGCCGTAACTTCACGCGATTTTTTTCAAGGTTTTAAATAACATTATGGGTTTTAATATAAAAAATAAGTGCCGTTCACTTATCAAAAGCTCCTTTTTGATAAGAGCTTTTCTCTTATTCATGCCTTTTTTGTTCATACAAAGTTGCGCCAATATCGTTGCGCCAACGGGAGGTGCAAAAGATGAAGTACCGCCAAAAGTGATTGAAGAGAAGTCAACGCCTAACTTTCAAACCAATTTCAAAAAACAACGCATTGAGTTGACGTTTGATGAATGGATTAAACTTGAAGATGTATTCAGTCAAGTCGTCGTTTCGCCGCCGCTTGAGGAACAGCCACAAGTGACACAGGACGGTAAAAAAGTCATTTTTGAGTTCGGAAAGAAAGAGATTTTGCGTGAAAATGCCACTTACACCATCAATTTCGGCGCGGCTGTCAAGGATTTGAGTGAAGGGAATGTCGCTAAGAACCTCCGTTTTGTTTTTTCAACAGGAGCGATTATTGACTCATTGACGGTGCGCGGACGAGTCGTTGACGCTCAAACAGGCTTGCCTACTGAGGGGGTTGTTTTGATGTTGTATGACAATTTTGCAGACTCCGTGGTGCGGAAAATCAAGCCTTTTTACTTTGGTAGAACCGATAAAAACGGTGAAGCCATCATTGATAATGTGCGCGAAGGCAAATTCAAAGTCTTTGCATTGCTCGATAAAGATTTGAATTATTTGTACAATCAAGACATTGAACGCATTGGTTTTCCTGATTCTTTGTTTAACATTACAGCGGATTTTACGGCTTCAAAAATGAAGTCAGACACGGCACTCAGTGCTAAACAGGATTCGATAAATAAATTAGGCGAAAAGCCGCAAGTAGTTGAAAATCAAATGGGTGTGATTAATATCCGCTTGTTTGACCCACCTAAAAAATGGCAGCTATTGACTAAGGAAACGGACAAATATGGTGTCATAAAAATCATAGCGAATCAAGACCCAACGGCTGCCAAAGTGACTTTTGATAAGGTGGAACAAAAAATAGAAACGGAAGTGAGTAGAGATACCATACTCACTTACTATGATTTGCCGTCAGGCGATGCCACATGGAATATTTATGTTAAAAATGATACTTTTCCCACAGATACGGTGCGCATCAGAACACGTGGACGGGTAGATTTTTTTAAGAAAAATAAAACATTGACACCCCTCAGTATTCAGTCCAATTATACCTTAAATCCGACCAAACAGTTTGAGTTGGCTTTTTCAAATCCGATAGAAAGTATTGATAGTCAAAAGGTTATCTTGATGGATTCGGCACGTCAGACGATACCCCTCAGTATGCGCTACGATTCGACGAGTAAAAGACGACTGGTTTTTGATGCCGCTTGGGTGGAAGGGATGCCTTATAATCTGATGATATTGCCTCAAGCCTTAACCGATATTTTTGGCTTGAAAAACGATACTATTGCGACGAAAATTCAGGTACAAAAAAAATCTGAACTCGGCACTATTACCGTGAGAGTGAAAGGTTTAGATTCGTTAAAACATTATATTGTTCAAATTATCAACAGTTCAGATGGCGTTGAAGCATCGTTTTTTATTGACAATAAAAAAACAGCCGAAAAACGTTTTGAGATGATACCGCCTGCCGAGTATAAACTGAAAGTGATAGAAGACACCAACGTCAATCGCCGTTGGGACACAGGTAATTACGATACTAAAAGCCAACCTGAACGCATTTTTTGGCAAAAAGCTGAAGGGCTTCGTGCTGATTGGGAAATTGAACCAGAAATAGACATAAGCAATATCCTTAGAAAATGAGTTTTTTTGACATCAATAACATCGCTTTTGAGCTACTTGATTACAAAATGAGTTGGCTCGAATTGGTCGCCACGATTTTCGGACTGCTCGCCGTTTGGTTGAGTGCTCGTGAACATATTTCGAATTGGGGCATTGGCTTGGTCAATGTCCTTTGTTCGGGTGTGATTTTTTATAAATTGAGCCTCTACTCTGATTTTTTTTTACAAATCTATTTTTTCATAACAGGCGTTTACGGCTGGTGGCTGTGGTCAAAAGTAAAAGCCGAAACGCATGAAAAAATGTTGGTAATCAATTGGTTATCTCGTAAACAGCAGATTTTAATGGTTTTAATTATCATCGTTTCAACCCTCGTAATTGGTTCGATGGTGACAAAACTGCACATTTGGTACCCCTCTTTATTTCCGACCGAAGCGGCGTTCCCCTACGCCGATACGCTCGTGATGACGATGAGTATTTTTGGCAATTTGCTATTGACCATGAAGAAAATAGAGTCGTGGGTGCTGTGGGTTTTGGTGGATATTATCGCCCCAATTCTATATTTTCAAAAAGGCATTTTGTTGATTACGTTTGAGTATGTCGTTTTTCTAGGCTTGGCTTCGTTTGCGTTGGTTAATTGGTTGCGAATTTATAGGGAGAGAATGCAATCTATTAGTAAGCATTAAAAAAAGCCCCCTCAGTATTTGACCAACGAGGAGGGCTTTTTTATTTTTTTCCTTTATTTTTTTACGTCTATTTCCTCTTTCGCATTAGGTGAAAGATATAAAGGACCTGTTTCTTTTGCCGCTTTTTCTAAGGCAGTAGGCTCGTGCGAAGCGGTAACCGCTTCTTTTTTGCCTGATGTAACCAATTGAAAGACGGCATAAATCACAATGGCACTCAATACAGCCGTTAGGAAACCTGCGACAGGTACCATGATTGCTGTGTAAGCCATCAAAACCAAGTGAAAGGTGCTTCTCATGGCTAATACTTCCTTGATTTCTTTCACTTTCACCATACCTGTTGCTATATATAATAGTATGCCCCCAATACACGCCATGGGTACTTGCTCTAAGTAAGTCGCCAAAAAAGCTGCCAATAACAATTTAAATGTAAATTTTGCAACACCTGCCAAAGGAGACAAAGCACCCAAACGAATATTTACAGCCGTCCGCGCCAAAGCACCTGTGTGTGGGAAACCATTGAATAAAGGTGTGACGATATTCACAATTCCCTGCCCCCACAACTCTTTGTTGGGGTCAAATGGTTTTCCTGTATTGTTAGCCATACGGTCAGCCATGCGCGAGCATAAAAGACTCTCAACAGCCGCAACGAAATAAATAGCGATGACATAATAAATAAGGTCAAAAATGACAGTTGATGTCCACGCCTCAGGCAAAACAGGTGTTGTGATGACCCAAAAGTTTGTTGGAATAGCACCAAATTTGTCTTTAATGAGAATCAAACCTTTATCGCTCCAAAAGGTAGCCGCAGCAATATAACCAAAAGCTAAGGCGACCAATGGCGCAGGAATATAAGTCGAAACTTTAATGAGCGTTTTGCAAATAGCGAAGGTAATAAGTGCTAAAATGACGGCAAAAATATTGGCTGTGCCAAAATACTTTATGGTATTGCTGATTTGTTCACCCAAACCATAACCGATTTTATCTTTAAATCCGAATATTTCACCTGCCTGTGAACAGGCAATAACGACGGCAATACCAATCGTAAAACCAACAATAATGGAATGTGGTACTTTGGCAACAATACGTCCTAATTTTGTTATCCCCGAAGTCATCAACAAGAGACCTGCAAGGCACGATGCCAATACTAAGAATCCATGACTGTAAGTTGCCATTAAGCCGCCGATAATCGGAATATAAGCCGCAGTTGGTCCATAAACCTGATATTTTGAGCCGCCAAAAAGCGCACCCAATAGTCCCGCAACAGCCCCGCCAACAATGCCTTGTTCTGGGCGCAAACCAGAAGCCATCGCAAAGCCCATCGCTAAGGGAATGGCAATCATGGCGACGATAAGGCCGGCAGTCAGGTCTTTGAAAATATTTAACTTAACATTACCTTTCAACAAGTCTTCGTAGCGACTATCAAAAGGGTTTAAGAAAAAGCGCATGGTCTCTTTGAGAGACATGTTTTCTGAATTTAAATATTTATTTTTCATGATGGATTTTCTAATAATTGTGGAATGTGAGAAAATGTGTGTTTCGTATCAAAAATAATGTCTTCGTCATCAAAAGTGACCATGCCCGTTGCGAGGTCATAAATGGCACCGACAAGACCGATTTCGCCTGCGTCAAGCATACCCCTCAGTATATCACTTGAATCAAGTGTTTTTTGCATCTGATATTGAATATTTAAGTGCGTGACATTGTGCAGAAATTGAGGATTTGATGATGTACGATTGATTAAGGTCTCCGTTTCGAAATCAACGGCAGGATGAATGTGGTCGAGTAAAGTACCTAAATTACCCATCGTTACTTTGTCGCAAGCACCTTTAATCGCTCCGCAGTTGGTATGCCCTAAAACGACGACGAGCTTGACACCTAAAACTTTACAAGCGTATTCCATACTTGCTACGGCATTAATACTGGCAATATTACCCGCTAAACGGATACTAAAAATATCGCCTAACCCTTGGTCAAAGATTAACTCAACGGATGTACGGGAGTCGCTACAACTCAAAATAGCTGCAAAAGGGGCTTGCCCTTCAGCCGTATCATTAACTAATTGCAGTAGGTTTCTATTAATGCGTAAGTTTTTCAAAAATCGTTGATTGCCTTCTTTAAGAAATTGCAATGCCATTTGAGACGTCAATACTTGACGCACTTCGGGAGAATGTTCCTTCATTTTATTAAATTGGTTAAGTTTAATAGATAAAACAATTGGGTATAGACAGTGTAAAAGTGTCTAATGCCAATGCCAATAACTGTATTCTTATGGTTGTTAAGAATACCTTAGAAAATGTTGAGAGAAATGAATTTTAGAGATAAAACTCTGGTGGTGGGCTATCTAATTCAATGGAGAAGGTGCAAATGTATTGTTCATTTGCAATATGAATAGTATTTCTAAGCCGAGAAGAATATAAATAGGCTAATAATTTGCTATAGTAATGAGGTTGAAAAAATTTATCTTCTTTTTCTGATTTTTCTTTTTCTGATTTTTCTTTTGACTCTTTCTCTTTTTCACCGTCTTTTTCAGTAGATGACTTTTCTTTTGAGTCTTTTTCAGTCAATTCAATCGAAAATTTATCAGACAAAGAACAGTGTATCCTAAGCACATTGCTTAAGATTGCTGTAAATAACCACAGTCCGAATAATATGTAAGCCGTTAACCTCATTTTCGTCGGTAAATATAAAGACTTCGATGGATATTCGGAAATATGAATCTTAAATTGCGTTATTTATTTTTACCAATATAAAAATGTACACTTTCATATAATTGCATCATTAAATTTTGCACATACTCGATTACTTAGATTTGCGATATATTTCTAGACATAATAACTCTGCTTGCCCGCTCCATGCACTGCTTGCGCAATATCCAACACCAAATTAGGATCTTTCTCCAAAGCATTGCCTACGACAATAATATCAGCTCCCGCCTTTGCATTGGCTGCGGCTCGTTCAGGAGTCCGCATACCACCGCCGACGATGAGTGGAATATTGAGGTTTTGGCTCACAGCCGTAATCATCGCTTCGGGAACAGGGTTTTTAGCACCGCTACCTGCATCTAAATAAATCGTTTTCAGACCCAACATCTCACCTGCAAGAGCCGTGCAAACTGCAATATCCTCCTTATTACATGGAATCGGGTGCGTGCCACTGATATAAGAAGCCGTTGTCGGGGCGCCGCCGTCAATGAGCATATAGCCTGTCGGCATGATTTCGAGACCTGATCGCCGCAACATAGGCGCAGCGAGGACGTGTTGCCCAATCAGTAAATCGGCATTGCGCCCTGAAATCAAAGATAAAAACAGAATGGCATCGGCTTTTGAATTGATTTGTTGTGGACTGCCTGGGAAAAGAATGGCAGGAATAGAACCGATTTCTCGAATGGCATCGAGGCAATAGTCCATCATATCGTTGACGATGAGGCTACCACCGACAAAAAAATAGTCCACTTCAGCGCGTACCGCAAGGTCTAAAACACGCGCTACATTGTTGAGTCGCATCTTATCAGGATCAATCAACACAGCCAGTTTTTTTAGTTCGTGTTGCTTTGTCTCGTGGAAAGACTTATAAATTCGTTGTTGAGTCATTCAAGAAATTTGCCCAAAGATAAGGCAGATTCAGATTTTTGTAGTTTGAGAAGCATTTTTTCGGTTTTGAATGGGCAGTTTTTTTTAATATTTAATGAAAAAGCCTAAAAAATGGGAAAAAGAGGTTTTTACCAACACTTTTTTCTACCTCATTGGAGAAAATTGGTGCAGTTTTTATCCATCAGTAAATCAAGAACCTAAAAAGGTGGTTTGTTCGTGGGACAAAATTGAGAAATAATTTCAAACCGATTGTTTTATCCGTTGGAAATTTCACAAAATAATAAAATAATAGATCGAAAATATTATGAAATTTAAGTTAAAATCTTTTATTTTTTATGAATTTTGTAAATTTTTTTAGAAAATGTTACAAAATTGACAAAAAATTTGGCAATTCATTGATGCTGCCCTTATCTTTGCACCATCGAAATTGAGAAAGCTCAATGAGAGAATCAAAAAAAGTGTAATATTGTGAGGTGACGAAACAGGCAGACGTGCCCCCTTGTCTCGGGGGTGGGGAAGACGGGATAAAATTTTGAGTAATCAAAACTAACCGCCTCTTGTAGGTTCGAGTCCTACCCTTACAGCAAATTGGTTATTAGTTATTGGTTACTGGGGATTGGTTATTAGTCAAACAAACCCACGAATAACCAATCCCCAATAACCAATAACTAGTACCCAAATTGTGAGGTGATGAAATTGGCAGCCATGCCCTCTTGTCTCGAGGGTGGGGAACACGGGATAAACGAAGAGTAATTGGGGTTGACCACCAGCGCGCGCACTCTGTTCTTCGGCTAACCGCCTCGTGGAGGTTCGAGTCCTTCCCTTACAGCAAAAATCATTCTTCGGAATGAGAAAGATACACATTTAAAGTTTTTTCATGTGATTGGTTTGATGAAGTTTTAACCTGCGAAGTGACTTAACTTGCTTCGCGGGTTTTTTTATTCATCGCAAAAGCCTTCAAAAAGTTTTGACTTTTTGAAGGCTTTTTTTCATGGTTTATTTTCCTATTTTTGCGTCCGTTATTTGGGGATTAGTTATATTGGTTATTAGGGATTGGTTATTCGTGAATTGGTTGACTAATTCCTATAACTAATCCCTAATAACCAATAACCAATAACAAGCAACTAATTTTTATCAAATATATAAAAGAAAATGGCTACTACAATTGAATTACAAGGCATTGCCTCACAAGTGCGTCGGGACATTGTACGCATGGTTTATAATTGTCAATCAGGACATCCGGGTGGCTCGTTGGGTTGTGCGGATTACCTGACAGCTCTTTACTTTTCGGTGATGAAGCGTAAGAAGCGTTTTTATATGGAAGGCAAAGACGAAGACCTGTTTTTCTTATCCAACGGACATATTTCACCTGTTTTTTACAGTGTTTTGTCGCGTTCAGGTTATTTTCCTGCGGCTGAAATGGCAACTTTCCGCCAATTGAACAGCCGTTTGCAAGGACATCCGACAACGCATGAAGGGCTTCCTGGCGTGCGCATTGCTTCGGGTTCTTTGGGACAAGGCTTGTCTGTCGCTTGTGGCGTTGCTTTGGCGAAAAAGATGGACGGCGAATCCAATTTCGTTTGGGCACTGACAGGTGATGGTGAATTGGAAGAAGGTCAAAACTGGGAAGCGTTGATGTTTGCACCACACTATAAGCTCGATAACCTCATTGTAACGGTTGACTGGAACGGGCAACAAATTGATGGACCAACTGACAAAGTAATGTCGCTCGGCGACTTACCCGCCAAACTCAAAGCCTTCGGTTGGGATGTATTAATATTGGAAGAAGGCAATAATATCGAAGCCGTTGTCGCCATGTTACGTAAAGCAAAACGCCGTTCTGGAAAGGGCAAACCTGTTGTGATTTTGATGAAAACACAAATGGGCGCAGGCGTTGACTTCATGATGGGCAGCCACAAATGGCACGGCATTGCACCTAATAAAGAGCAACTCGATGCCGCTTTGGCACAATTGCCTGAAACTTTAGGTGACTTTTAGTAACAAAAAGAATAAAAAACACTACTTTAGCATTTTTAAAACAATATTTTTAAAATGTTTAAGTAACTATAGATTTTATTACAACTTATTTGTTTTCAAGAACTTATAAAAACGCATTCCCATACCCCCTCAGTATTTTTATATGTTTGAAATGTTTTTTTATCATTTCTAATAAAAAGTTTTAAAAAAATTTGTTTCAACAAAACAAAAAGTTTAGCTTTGTGTCATTAATTTATTTAAAACAAAAATAAAATGACAGCAAGCAAAATAAAATCTGACAAATCAGAAAAAACAGAAACAATGGCAAACGAGAAGGAGAAAGACTCAAAACTCAAAGCCCTACAAATGACGCTGGATCGCCTCGACAAAACTTATGGTAAAGGCACCGTCATGCGTTTGGGCGAACGGCAAGTTCAAGCCGTTGAAACCATCTCAACAGGTTCTATCGGACTTGACGTAGCACTCGGCACAGGCGGCTTACCGAAAGGGCGTATCGTCGAAATTTATGGACCTGAATCATCAGGTAAAACGACTTTGGCGATTCATGCCATTGCAGAATGTCAAAAACAAGGCGGCATTGCAGCTATCGTAGATGCGGAACACGCTTTTGACCGTTTTTATGCCGAACATCTCGGCGTGGATGTAGATGCGCTCCTTATTTCACAGCCCGACAACGGTGAGCAAGCCTTAGAAATTACAGAAAACCTCATTCGTTCAGGTGCAGTTGACATCATCGTCATTGACTCGGTGGCAGCTTTAACGCCTCGTGCTGAAATTGAAGGCGAAATGGGTGATTCAAAAATGGGTCTTCAAGCTCGTTTGATGTCGCAAGCCCTACGTAAATTGACGGCTACGATTGGTCGGACAAATTGCTGCTGCATTTTTATCAACCAATTGCGTGAAAAAATCGGTGTCATGTTCGGCAATCCTGAAACAACAACGGGTGGTAACGCATTGAAATTCTATGCAACTGTACGTCTCGATATCCGCAAGTCAGGTTCAGCTATCAAAGATAAAGACGGCAATTTGACGGGTAATCACGTCAAAGTAAAAGTTGTTAAAAACAAATTAGCACCACCTTTCCGTACTGCTGAATTTGATATTGTATTTGGTTCAGGTATTTCCAAGTCTGGTGAAATCGTGGATATGGGTGTTGAACTCGATATCATTCAAAAATCAGGTGCATGGTACGCTTATAAAGGTACTAAAATTGCGCAAGGTCGTGAAGCCGCTAAACTTTTTGTTGAAGACAACCCAGAAGTCGCTAATGAAATGGAAACGGTCATTCGTGAGAAGTTGGCAACAGCTCCAGTGAAATTTGAACCTGTCATAGACGACGAGGAAGATTAAAATTACTTGGTCATAGTGCTTTGAAATAAAATCGGCGGTTGAACTTTGTGTACAACTGCCGATTCTTTTTTTGTTTTGAAGAACACTCATTTCACGAATTATACTGAGGGATGGTTTCATATTTCATCATTCATATTTCATCATTACGAAATGCCTTATACCCTTTCCAAAACAGATTATCAATACTACCGCGCTTGTCCAGAAGAGTTGTGGTTGATGAAACATCAGCGTCACTTGTTCCCACCGATGAACGAGGAACGGCTGTTTTCCATCAAACAAGGTAATCTTGTGGATGCTTTTGTCGAAAAACTGTTTGCCGATAAACAGTTTTTGAGGTCTTTTAAAATTGGAAAACGGTTAGTTGAGTTCCAAAAACGCGTACATACTGAGGGGTATATTGCCATTGCCGATGTCGTGGTTTTTGATGAAAATAACCCTAATTGCATTGACCTGTTTGAAGTTAAAGGTTCAAAAGAGGTTAAAGAGGATTATTTACACGACTTGGCTTTTCAGAAATTTGTTTTTGAAAAACAAGGCTTTCAAGTTCGGAAAACCTACCTCGTACACATCAATCCGACATACATTTTTGATGGCGAATTAGACCCAGCCAAATTTTTCCGCTTGCCCAATGTAAGCGATAAAGTGGATAAACTCCTTGAAATAACCGCAAAAACGGCTGCCGAAGCCCTTACTTACATCAATAATAAGACAGAACCAAAAGCCCATTTTAAGCTATGTGCGAATAAATTAGATTGTGTGTTTTTGAAAAAGCATTTTCCGAATTTACCACCTTATACCGTTTTTGACATCAGAGGTATTAGGGAGAAAAAACTCAATGAGCTTTTAACGCAAAATATCCTTGACATCGCTGATGTGCCAATGGATTTCCCTTTGTCAGATAACCAAAGGCGGCAAGTCAATATTGCCCAATCGCAAGAAGTGGTGATTGATAAAGAGGAAATGCGTAAAATTACTGAGGGGTGGAATCCGCCGTTCTATTTCCTTGATTATGAGACGATTAACTTAGTTTTTCCGATTCATGCGGGGCTTGCACCGTATCAGCAAATGGTTTTTCAGTATTCACTACACGTTGTTGAAAAAGATGAAAATACTGCTCACTACGAGTTTCTGATTTTTGATAAAAAAGAAACGCCCATTGCGCTTTTGACACAAATGCAAAAGGATTTGAAAGCCGACGGCGGAACGGTGTTTGTTTGGAATAAAAGTTTTGAAAAAACACGAAACACTGAAATGGCACGTATGTATCCCGAATTTGCCAATTTTTTGAACGATGTGAATGACCGTATGTACGACCTTGAAGTACCATTCAAAAGTAGTTTGTATATTCATCCCAATTTTAAAGGTAAATCTTCGATTAAAAAGGTACTGCCCGTTTTGGCACCTGATTTAAACTACGACAGATTGAATGTTCAAAACGGTTCGATGGCTTTTACACAATGGTCTCGTATGATTTTTGATGATTTGAGTGATACTGAACGCTTAAAAATCAAACAAGACTTACTCGATTATTGCCGTATGGATACGTGGGCAATGGTTAGAATTTGGAAAATTTTGAAGCAAATTTGAAGCAAATGGAAGAGGATTTATTTAAAACAGCCTTATTAGGATCTGACCGAATGACCCCCTCAGTATCCACGCTCGAAAAGCTGCGTGAAATGGGCATTAAGACGGATGATGCAACCGAAGCCGTCCTGACAGGTGTAGGTATGCTCTCCTTAGCGCGAAAGGCTGGTTATCCGATTTTAGATTTTGAAGGTGAATTGCCAACGCTTTGTCTAATAGAAACCAAAATTTATATGTCCGCAAGGGCGACGAAGTATATTCAAGACGTTTTGGATAAGAAAATACCGATTTACGCCTATTTATATGCTCCGTTTTTTCAACTAATAGCTGAATGTGCCGAACTAAACAATAAAATTGTGCCTATTGGACTGCTGCCCACATTACTTAATGGGTCGGAACAATTGGGCTTAGAACAACTGATAGGTGAGCGCGGCAAGTGGTTAGCGGCACAAAACCCGAAATGGGCAAGTGTTCTGAGCGAACAGAAAAAGCCAACTAAATTATCTGCCTCTGAAACCGCAGGCGTTAATTTACTGAGGGGTCTGCCTTTGAAAACAACAACCAATCTTTACAATCAAGCCTTTGATATTCTGAAAAAAATAGGCTTTATAGATGAGAATGCGGCTCGTGTCGCACTCTTTTGGTGTACGATTGTAGAAGAAATGGAAAAGTAAGATTTTTACATGCAAGCAATTTTACCCACCCTTGTCGCATGGCGACCGCCTTCAAATGCTGTGTCGAGGAATACATCAACGATTTTCAAAGCTGTTTCTAAGGTTATGAAACGGGCTGGCATAGCTAACATATTCGCATCGTTGTGCTGCCGAACAAGCGAAGCAACCTCTAAATTCCACGCCAATCCACAACGGATATTTTGATGCTTATTGGCAGTGATTGCTACACCATTGCCACTGCCACAGATGAGTATGCCGCATTGTGCTTTGCCGGATTCAACCGCTTCGGCAGTCGGATGTGCAAAATCGGGATAATCTACTGAGGGGATGCCATTTGTACCAAAATCAAGTACCTCGTAGCCTTTGCTTTCG
>JAYTMI010000681.1:0-2685 GCA_043728625.1 Saprospiraceae bacterium
AATAAAATCAATCATTCTGAATACAGCATTTTTTACGACAGTAAAAAGTATCTTTTTCCAATCGGACAATGTAAGCTCGACAACGGAAAAAAAGGCAACGAGGAGCAAAATGACGGGCTTACTCATCATCGTGTTTGCGTGCGTCTTTGTCGTTAGTTGCGACAATAAGGGTAATAATGGTAACAAGGTTGCTGCAGATTCTAAAAAAGACTCTGTTGCCACAAATGTACAAAAGGACGATGCCACCAGAAGTATGGACATGGTTTATTGAGGCATGGAGATGGTAAAGTCGGGCAAAGAGATGGTGGATAGAGGCAAAATAGCCAAAGACAAAGCTATGACTGACAAGGGAATAGCCATGATGGACGAAGGAATAGCCATGATAAAATCTGGACAAGTGACGATGGACAACGGGCAACACCAAGAACACGGCTCTATGGGTCACGATATGGGTAATATGAATAAAGGGGATATGGGCAACATGAATACAGGCGAAACCACGACCAATAAAGACATGGACATGGGCGATAAAGGTATGGAAATGATACATCAGGGATTGTATATGACGCAATCGGGGAAAGACATGATGAATATAGGTCAAAGCAACATGGACAAAGCCTCATTCGACCAAGGATTAACGATAACGGACAAAGGCATGGATATGATGAATATGTGTGAGTTGTCATGCAGATAATAAAGCGTTACTTGGGCGGCAACCAACGGCTTTTCATGAAAATATTGGCAACTGCGCGTCCTGCCACATTGAGCATAGAGGTGCGGACGTGAACTTACGCGCGATGAACCACAAAGCATTGGCACGAATCGGTACAAAATTGATACATAGCGGAGTGAATATGCCCAATCAGCCGAATAATTCGCTGCCATCTTCGGATTATCCTTTGGTTTCGGGACTTGAAGCAACGCTTAATTGTGCCAATTGCCACAGCACCAAAGACAAACACGTCGGCTTGTTGGGGCAAAATTGCGCTTCCTGTCACGCCACCAGTCAATGGACGATTCCGAAGTTTCAGCATCCGTCAGTGCGCTCAATTACTTGCGCTCAATGTCACCAAGCACCACCGAGCCATTACATGATGCACTTTTCGATGATTTCTAAAAAAATTGCGGGTCAAGAAAATGCGGTAGTCAATCAATGTTACTCCTGCCACAAAACAACCGCATGGAACGATATACAAGGCGCAGGTTATTACAAACATCATTGAAAAGAGGGAAAGAGCCCCCCCTCAGTATTTTCCCTATTTCGAGCCATTTTAGGCATATTTAAAACAATTTATTATCACTAACAATTTAAAAAACAATACATTATGTCTATTCAAACCACAAATCCAACTGCCAATAAAGTTATTTTAACTCATAAAAATGATAAAATAATGAAAATAATAATACCAGTGGCTTTGAGTTTAGCCCTCCATTTTTCGGCATCTGCACAAGAGCATAATATGCCTATGCCTAAAAAAGAGCCTTCTAAAGAAAAAAAGATGGACATGGACACTAAAAAAATGGACGATAAGCCCATTAAATCTAAGGCAAAATCCAGCGTTAATCCCATAAAAACAAGTGCCACTAACACGCCTTCAAAAACGGTGAGATATGACTTATATGTAGGCGATACAACGGTCAATTTTACGGGTAAAAACGCAGTGGCAATGGCAATAAATGGTCAAATTCCCGCTCCAACGTTGCATTTTACTGAGGGGGATACGGCTTTGATTTATGTGCATAATCGCTTGAAAACCGCCACTTCAATGCATTGGCATGGCATAATTCTGCCTAATCAATTTGATGGTGTTAGTTATTTAACGACTGCGCCAATATTACCTAATACGACCCATTTGTTTACTTTTCCGATTGTTCAAAATGGTACATATTGGTATCATTCACACGATTTGACGGAGCAAATAGGCTTGTACGGGGCGTTTATTATTGATAAAAAAGACAAGGATGCAACCCTTAGAACGGCAGACAAATTGCCCGAAGAAGTGGTCGTTTTGAGCGAATGGACAAATGAAAATCCGAGTGAAATAAACCGCCGTTTGCATACCGCAACAGATTGGTATTCCATTAAAAAAAGGTCAACTCAAAGCTATGGCGAGGCGTTGGTAAAGGGTTATTTCGGCACTAAATTATTGAGTGATTGGAAACGGATTTTGCCAATGGACGTAGCCGATATTTACTATGACCGTTTTTTGATAAATGGACAAGTGACTCAAAAGCAAAACCAATATAAAAAAGGCGATAAGGTGCGCATTCGATTAATTAATAGCGGCTCTTCTGCTTATTTTTGGGTGCAATATGCAGGTGGAAAAATGACCGTTATTGCCAATGATGGTAAAGATGTTGAACCCGTTGAGGTAGATAGATTCATTGTTGGGAATGGGGAAACATACGATTTTTACGGTTATTATTCCCGATAATATGAGTTATGAATTGAAAGCAACGCCCGAAGACCGCACCAAATTCACGTCTTTATTTCTCGGAAATGGTATGGAAATGACCGTTCCCGAAATGCCTAAATTGAAATATTTTGAAGGCATGAAAATGATGAACGCCATGATGGATATAAACGGTAATATGATGGATATGGGCATGAATATGTCAGCGCAAAAAATGGATATGAACAGTGTGATGTATCCTGAAATTACGGGTAACAAAATGCCCGGTATG
>JAYTMI010000682.1:0-10181 GCA_043728625.1 Saprospiraceae bacterium
GTTTATGTTCGGGGAACTTTTGAAGTTCCCCGAACATGATGTCCTAAACAATAGAATATTTTGAATTAAAAATCCTGTTTTACCTTTTGAGACAGCCTCACGCATTAATTCGTCTGTAACTTGTTCGAATAGATATTAGAGACAGCTAAAATACCTAAAATAACCAACGGCGTAATAACATTAGCCGCAGGGTCGCCCAAAGCATAATGAGCCACAGCCGCAGAAATGAGTACAATGCCGAAACCAGCATAAGCCCATTCTTTAATCCGAATAGGAGTCATAGGTAACAACAAGGCAATGACACCTACAATCTTAGCGATGCCTAATTCGACTCTAAAAAAATCAGGAAAGCCCGTGTGTGCGAATGCCGCCTTCATGTCGGGATTTGTAAAATAATTGTAGGCACTAAACAACATCATAGCAGAGATAATGCCTGTGGAAACCCAGTAAATGATTTTGTTTTTATTCATCTTGTTAAAATTGATTAATTGAAAAAATGATTAAATATTGGTTGACGATAAGTTTTGTATAGACATTGAATGTCTATACATCAAAGATGATAAATATTGTCAAAACGGTTACTATTCTTTGATTTGTTTTTTTTAATCTCTTAAATAATATGTGTTCAACCATTAGAAAAGCCTACTTTTTCCTACTTTTGCGCCTTATCCACCAATTTATTCATCATTCATTATTTATCACTCATCATTAAAAAATTATGTTTCCAAAAATAAATCCAACCGCAACTAAGTCTTGGCGCAAGCTCACAAAACATCATAAAGCCGTCAAAGAAGTAGAAATGAAAACGCTTTTTGCGGAAAATACAGACCGTTTTTCACAGTTTTCTCTACGGTTTGAAGATATTTTATTTGATTATTCAAAAAATATACTGACCGACGAAACGCTGCTGTTGCTCATCAAATTGGCGAAAGAATGTGGTTTGAAAGCCGCTATTGATGCCATGTTCAAAGGCGAAACAATTAACGAAACGGAAAATCGAGCCGTGTTACACACAGCTTTGCGCAATCGTTCAAACAAACCCATCATAGTAGATGGCAAGGACGTAATGCCCGAAGTGAAAGCCGTTTTAAAGAAAATGGAGACGTTTTGCGACCGCGTTATTTCTGGAAAATGGAAAGGCTATACGGGCAAAGCGATTACCGATGTCGTGAACATTGGTATCGGCGGCTCGGATCTGGGTCCTGTGATGATAACGGAAGCCTTAAAACCGTACAGCAATCACATCAAAATTCACTTTGTATCGAATGTAGATGCGACACATTTGGCGGAGGTTTTAAAGAAAATTGACTTCGAGACTACACTTTTCCTCATCGCTTCCAAAACTTTTACGACGCAGGAAACGATGGCAAACGCACATTCTGCCCGTCAATTCTTTTTGGCAGAAGCGAAGGACGAAGCGCATATCAAAAAGCACTTTGCGGCACTTTCGACCAATGAAAAATCAGTCGTTCAGTTTGGTATAGATGCTCAAAATATGTTCGGTTTTTGGGATTGGGTCGGCGGTCGTTATTCGTTAACATCCGCAATTGGTTTGTCTATTGCTTTGAATATTGGTTTTGACAATTTCAAAAAACTCTTAGAAGGTTTTTATGCCATGGATAAACACTTTCACACCACGGCTTTTGAGAAAAATGTGCCTGTTTTGCTGGCTTTAATTGGCGTTTGGTACGTCAATTTTTTCAATGCAGAATCAGAAGCAATTTTGCCTTATGACCAATATATGCACCGTTTTACAGCCTATTTTCAACAAGGCAACATGGAAAGCAACGGAAAATGTGTGGACAGAAACGGCGAAGAAGTTACTTACCAAACAGGACCGATTATTTGGGGCGAACCTGGCACGAATGGGCAACACGCCTTTTATCAACTTATACATCAAGGTACGCGCTTGATTCCTTGCGATTTCCTTGCGCCAGCGATTAGCCACAATCCGATTGGGGAACACCACACGTTGTTATTGTCCAATTTTTTTGCTCAAACACAGGCTTTGATGATGGGTAAAACGGCAGAACAAGTGACCGCAGAGTTTGAAAAAGCAGGTAAAAAGCCTGCAGAATACGAAAAACTCGTGCCTTTCAAGGTTTTCAAAGGCAATCGTCCGACCAATTCGATATTATTCAAAACGCTTGACCCACGTACATTGGGCAGTTTGGTGGCACTTTATGAGCATAAAATCTTTGTACAAGGCGTGATTTGGAATATTTTCAGCTTCGACCAATGGGGCGTTGAATTGGGTAAACAATTGGCGAATAATATCCTGCCTGTACTGAGGGGTGATGAAGCGGTTGACAAATTTGATAGTTCGACGAATGGGTTGATAAATGCTTGGAAGGAAATGAAGAAATAGATTGTTGAATTACTGTATGGTTGAATTGCTTTTAATAATTCAAAGCCGTTTTTTACTAATGATGCGTGAAAAACGGCTTTTTTATTGAAGAAAATACAAATATAGCTGTAAAAATGCCTAGTACACAGGATATAATATTGTTATAAAACGGAAAAAAATAAATCGCATTTTATATTTAGCAATGCCTATTTTTGCCTACGAGAAACTCATAGCTTATGAGTTTGTTCAAGATATAATTGAGGAAAATCATATCAAATTCATTCTTTTTGATCACAAAGAAAAAATAATTGTCTCATGGAAAGAGTAACTTTTTTTCAAAATATCATACATGAAGTGATAGAAGATTATCTATCAGAGTTGCGTCAACCAGCAAATAAAGATATAGAATTTATGCCTATTTCAGATACGAATAAAAACCATTTTCAAATCATTGCCATGGGTTGGGAAGGGTATAAGCGTGTTTTTAATCTCTTATTTCACCTGGATATTATTGGCGATAAAATTTGGGTGCAAGAGGATAAAATGGAATACAGTATTACGGAGAGATTAGTTGAAAAAGGTGTTTCCAAAAAAGATATTGTTATTGGCTATTTTCCTGATTATCATAGACCTTATACGGAATTTGCTGTGGCTTAATATAATATTGAAATCGAAAGATTTTAAATTAACATATAAAAAATAAATTATTCGATATGAATAAAGAAATAGTATAAGCAAAGGTTAAAGGGCTTTCAAATTTCTATGCGGACGGAATAGAACGCTTTGAAATTGATTTATATTTAGATTATTTTTCTAAATTGCCGATAGAAAAAGGTAAAAGAGTGAGTTTTGATTTGATAATAAATAGTCAAACTTTTATTTGTGGCGTTCGCTACAAGGATAATATGGGAGTATGGTCGTGCAATTTTAGTCAGAATAGAAAAATCATGAAAATAAAAAACCTATCACCCTCTATACTTGCAGCACTGAAAAACAAGCGTTACGACCGCATTGTTGAAAAGCATGAAGGCCCCGCAACATGGGATTGGCAATTGTCGCCAGATGAAGAGCGTATTCAGGAGATGAAGAAAATGTATGAAAATAGTGGTTATGATTTTTCAGAGGATACGCACGCTGAATTTATGCAAATTGCAGGGGAAGACATATTGTTGCCAATCGGTTCTGACCACCATGCGAATCTGACGGTTTTACATCATTTTTTCTCCGAAGACCGTGAGAAAATAGTCTTATATCTCAAAGACACAACTTATGATGATGATGCTTTTAGTGCAGGTTTCGTAACCATCTGCGATAAATATCTGAATGAACCTTTTTATATTGCTACCTTTTACCACGAATGGTTTATTATTGATTATGACCCGCTTGCCGATAGGTTTAAAAATACTGAGGGGGTATGAAAATTTCGTACCCCCTTAATTGTGATATGTTATCAACGCCCAAAATCGTCTTGCACTCTAACAATATCATCTTCATCAGAAGGGTTTTCAGGGTCAGTATGTTGCCAAATTTCGGCAATAATGCCCCATTCATCTAACCCAACAAGACGGTGACGTTCGCCTTGTTTCAAATTGATAATCGTTCCCAACGACAATTTTTGCAGTTCTGTTTCTTCATCCGTATCACTGATGACAACACCAGCAGTACCACTAACCACTTTCCAAATTTCAGCACGACGGAAATGATATTGCCACGATAAACGCTTATGCGGTGCGACTAACAATATTTTTGGACTTAATTTTTCATAACCCGCAAAATCGGCAACCGACAAATGCGGGAAATAAGTAGCGATAAACTGAGGGGCTTGTGATTCGTCAATGACGAAAAAGCCTCCCCACGGGCGTTTGCGGTCTTGTTTGTCAATGCGAAAACCTAATTTTTCGACTTCTTTTTCAATTTTGTTAAAGACGCTGATTCTTTCTGAATCCATAATTTTTTGTTTTTACAATTAAATTATGGTGCGAAAGTACACTCAATACTCAAAACCCAATACTCAAAACGTGTATAAATACTGAGGGAGCAATTTTTTTTTAAAAAACGTGTCAAAAAGACACAAAAATTAAAATTGGTTTTTATCTTTGTTTCAAGTTCTAAAATTACGCAAAAAACGTAATTTATAGAATAATCAATAGATTTTTTATTTTTAAAGGCTAACTCAAAGACATTTTATGACCCAATACGAACACACAACACGCCTTTTAGTGGCAACCGATTGTATCATCTTTGGCTTCGACGGTGAAGAGATGAAACTGTTAGTCATTAAAAGAAATTTTGAACCTCAAAAAGGAAAGTGGTCTTTGATGGGCGGTTTTGTCAACGATGATGAAGATTTGACGCATGGTGCAGAACGTATTTTGTACGATTTAACAGGTTTGACAAATATCTATTTTGAGCAATTGGGTGCTTTTGGAGAACTCAAACGGGACCCTGTTGAGCGCACCATTTCGGTAATATTTTTTGCACTTATCAATATTAAAGATCACGACGAAGCAGCAGTTAAAGCGCATAATGCTCACTGGATAAGCCTGAAACACAAGCCAAAACTGATTTTTGATCATGATAAAATGGTGGAAAAGGCTTTGGAACACTTGCGTTATAAAGCGGCTTTGCATCCTTTGGGCTTTGAATTGTTGCCTGAAAAGTTCTCCATTCCGCAATTACAAAAGCTTTATGAAGCGATTTACGATATGAAATTGGACAGACGGAATTTCAGCCGAAAGATTTTGTCCACAAAATTATTGATTGATACAGGCGAAAAAAATGAACAATCGGCAACTAAAAAAGCGATTCTATATAAATTGGATAAAGTACGATATGCAGATAAATTTCACTCGTTTTGGCATTTTATGCCTGATCCAGTGATGTGATACTGAGGGGGTAAAATAGATTTACGAAATTTTTTTAAAATTTCGTAAATATCTGATAATCAAAATTTTAAATTGTATTTTACGCATGTTAAACGTCCATTTTGACCCATTTCCAACTTTAATAACAGACCGTTTAATGTTACGACAAATCACTTTTGACGATGCAGAAATGATGTTTGACATGCGGTCTGACCCAGAAATGATGGCATATATTCCAAGACCGTTAGCCAAAACGATAGATGATGCTTCGGCTTTGATTCAGTCTATGCACGATGGTGGTGAGAAAGGTGAAAGTTTACTTTGGGCAATATCATACAAAAACGATACAAAATTGCTGGGGACAATCGGTTATTGGCGTTTGAAACCCGAGCATTACAGGGCAGAAGTTGGCTATCTCTTGCATCGTGATTTTTGGCAAAAAGGTATTATGTATGAAGCTTTACAAGCTGTATTAGAGTTTGGTTTCAATGACATGAATTGCCACTCAATTGAAGCGATTATTGACCCTGACAATGTGGCTTCGGCTCGTTTGCTCGAAAAATGTGGCTTTGTGAAAGAAGCGCATTTTAAGGAAAATTGCTTTTGGAATGGGCAGTTTTTGGACTCGGTGGTGTATTCACGTTTGAAAATATAGTATTTTTTATGGAACACATAGTCATATAGGACACATAGTTTTTTTATAAAAAATTGACAATCAATAAGCTATGTACTCTATGAGTCTATGTGTTAAACAAATTTCATGATTAAATTTATGTTAGATTTAAAAAAACTCGAAGTTTGGTTCGTCACAGGCAGCCAACATTTATATGGCGAAGAAACACTGAAAACTGTAGCAGAACATTCGAAAACGATAGCAAAAGCTTTGAATGTGTCGGAAAAAATTCCCGTTCAAGTCACTTTCAAGCCTGTTGTGAAAACGCCTGATGAGATTTACAAAATCTGTCAAGCGGCGAATACGGACGCAAATTGCATCGGCATCGTCGCTTGGATGCACACGTTTTCACCTACCAAAATGTGGATTCGAGGGCTTCAAGCCTTGCAAAAACCGATGTGTCATTTGCATACGCAATTCAACCGCGACATTCCGTGGGGCGATATTGATATGGATTTTATGAATCTCAATCAATCGGCACATGGCGACCGTGAGTTTGGTTTTATGATGACCCGTTTGCGCTTGAATCGAAAAGTCGTTGTCGGTCATTGGGCAGACCCCTCAGTACACGAGCGTTTGAACGTGTGGATGCGGGCGGCTGCGGCTCGTTTTGACTGGCAAGGCGGTAGATTCTGTCGTTTTGGCGACAATATGCGTCAAGTTGCCGTTACGGATGGCGATAAAGTGGAAGCAGAAATGACCTTTGGTTATACCATTGACGGCTACGGTGTAGGTGATTTGGTTGAAAAAGTCAATGCCGTTAGCGATAGTGATATTGATAAACTCGTTGCTGAATACGATGAAAGCTACGTTTTGGCGGCTTCTTTACGCAAAGGTGGCGCACAACACAGTTCGCTACGAGATGCCGCTAAAATCGAAATCGGTATGCGTTATTTCCTTGAAGAAGGCAATTTTAAAGGTTTTACAGATACATTTGAGGACTTGCATGGCTTGGTGCAATTGCCTGGTATTGCATCGCAAAGGCTCATGGCTTCAGGCTATGGTTTTGGCGGCGAAGGAGATTGGAAAACATCAACGATTGTGCGCGCAGCTAAAGTCATGGCAAGCCGTATGGCGGGCGGTAATTCATTTATGGAGGACTATACTTATCATTTTGACCCTCAAAACAGCCTCGTTTTAGGCTCACACATGCTTGAAATTTGTCCATCTATTGCCAAAGGCAAACCGTCTTGTGAAATTCATCCTTTGGGTATTGGTGGCAAAGCTGACCCTGTGCGCTTGGTTTTTGACGTATCTGGTGGTGCAGCTTTGAACGTGTCGTTGATGGATATGGGCAATCGTTTCCGCTTGTTGGTCAATGAAGTGGAAGCCGTTGAACCGTTTGAAAAAATGCCCAAACTACCTGTCGCAAGAGTTTTATGGAAACCGCTGCCCGATATGGCAACGGCTTGTGCGGCATGGATTTATGCCGGTGGCGCACACCACACCGTTTACAGTCAGAATTTAACAACCGAATATTTTGAGGATTTTGCAGATATGTTCAACCTCGAAACGGTGGTCATTGATGCCAAAACCGATTTGCGTTCCTTGAAAAATGAATTGCGGTGGAACGAAGTGTATTATCGGTAAGCTCTTTTTTGACACGAAGTTCACAAATTACACGAAGTTTTATCTTTAAACTTCGTGTAATTTGTGAACTTCGTGTCGAAAACACCCCCTCAGTAAAAAACGAAATTAAATCATTAATAAACAATATTTTACGATGAAAAATAAATTTCTATTAGGCTTTGCAGTGATACTGTTATTAGTTTCATGCAATCAAAATACAGAACAAAAAAAACCAGACGTAAAAGATATGTCGCAAAAAGCCACCATTGAAAAATCCTCTTTTGGCACAACAAAAGATGGTCAAGCCGTTGACCTGTACACCCTCAAAAACGTGGCAGGCATGACCGTAAAGATTACGAATTTCGGCGGCATCATCGTCTCTTGGACAGCACCTGACAAAAATGGCAAGTACGAAGACATTACATTGGGCTGTGATTCGATTGCTGGTTACGAAAAGGGCGTACCTTTTTTTGGCGCACTCGTCGGGCGTTATGGTAACCGTATTGCTAAGGCAAAATTCAGTTTGGAAGGTAAAACCTACACTTTGGCTGCCAATAATGGACCCAATCATTTGCACGGTGGCATTAAAGGTTTTGATAAAGTCGTATGGTCTGCAACCGCTGTTGAAGGCGACGAACCTGCTTTGAAATTAACTTACGTCAGCAAGGATATGGAAGAAGGTTATCCCGGTAATTTGTCTGTTGAAGTCGTTTATACACTTCAAAAAGACAATGCTTTGAAAATTGATTATACAGCGACGACTGATAAAACAACAGTTGTCAACTTGACAAATCACGCTTATTTCAACCTTAAAGGAGATTTTAACAGCATTTTAGACCATGAATTGGTCTTAAATGCTGTTAAATTCCTACCTGTGGACAAAACATTGATTCCAACAGGCGTATTACAACCTGTTGCAGGAACAGTGTTTGACTTCACAAAAGCGCATAAAATCGGTGAACGCATCAGCGATTCATCTGATATGCAAATCAAATACGGTGGCGGATATGACCATGCTTGGATTTTAAGTGGTCAAAATACTGAGGGGGCTATACGTTTAGCCGCAACCGTTACTGAACCAACAAGCGGACGTGTCATGGAAGTTTTGACAACAGAACCCGCTGTTCAGTTTTATACAGGCAATTTTCTGAATGGCACAATTAAAGGCAAAGGCGGTGTTATTTACAAAAAACGCTCTGGTTTGTGCCTTGAAACAGAGCATTATCCCGATTCGCCAAACCAATCGAAGTTTCCAACAACGACTTTAAAACCGAGTGAAACGTATAAAACGACAACGGTTTATCGGTTTTCTATGAAAAAATGAATTGAAATTAACACATAGGAACATAGACACATAGCTTTTTATTTTTAAAACTATGTGTCTATGTTCCTATGTGTTAATAATCAAATTAAAAAAAATAAAACGCCCTAATCGGCACATAAGTCGTTTTGCCTGCTTCTATAGTTACAAGACTTTTTTCGTAAGCGGGTTTTCCAAAAGGGAAAGATTTTAAATTGGAAATACCAAAGCCTTCTCTGGGAATCCCGAGCGTATATTCCATTTGCTTATCGTCATTTTCATCATGCAAAAACGAAACAGCATAAGTGCCTGGCGGTAGATTGATAGTAGTAGAGGCTTTGTTGCCCGTTATGGCGGCTTCTCCAAGAGCAAAATAGCCTTTTGTATCCAAAAAATTTGTTTTACTGCTGTAAATAGCAAAACGCATGTGACCTTTTGTATTTCTGAATCTGCTGCCTTCAATCTGTAAAGTACCATGCGTTTGTGAAAAAGTAGGGATATAAAATGAGCAGAATAAGAGCGTTGACAAAGCGAAAATCTTCATAAGAATGATATTGTTTAATCTGTTTGTGATTTAAAAATATACGGATAATACGGAGGCTTTAGATGTATTAGAATGATTTTATCGATTCATTGTTCGGGGAAGTTATAAAAATTTAATTATGAAATACGTTATAGGACTCGATTATGGGTCAGATTCTGTACGTGCATTAATTGTTAATGCAACAAATGGGGCAGAAGTTGCAACCCATGTTTTTTATTACCCCCGTTGGAAAAAAGGCATGTATTGCGACCCCTCCGTATCCCAATATCGCCAACATCCTTTGGATTATGTCGAAGGTTTGGAAACAGCGATAAAAGAAGCATTGGCAAAAGCGGGTATAAAAGTAGCTCAAAACATTGTCGGCATATCCGTTGACACGACGGGTTCAACGCCCGTTGCCGTTGACCGTTTGGGCACCCCCCTCAGTATGTTGCCCGAATTTACTGACAATCCAAACGGTATGTTTATCCTTTGGAAAGACCATACAGCCAATCAAGAAGCTTTGGAAATCAATGAATTAGCGCATCGTTACGACACCGATTTTACGAAATACGTCGGGGGCATTTATTCCTCCGAATGGTTTTGGGCTAAAATATTGCGCACATTGCGGGTGGATGAAAAAGTCCGCAAAGCCGCTTTTTCATGGGTTGAACATTGCGACTGGATTTCTGCTGTTCTGACAGGCGAAACCGACCCCCTCAGTATGCGGCGGTCAAGATGTGCCGCAGGACACAAAGCCATGTGGCACGAAGCCTTTGAAGGTCTGCCAAGTGAAGCTTTTTTGACGAAACTGGACCCCCTTTTGGCTGGTTTGCGTGAGCGTCTTTATCGCCATACTTATACGAGTGATTTGCCAATGGGCAATATTTCAAAGGAATGGGCAG
>JAYTMI010000683.1:0-2592 GCA_043728625.1 Saprospiraceae bacterium
ATGGGACTTGTACCCGATTTAGCAATCGAACCCAAGGCTTTTTCGACGATATTACTTAAACCGCCCCGTTTGTTGCCCGGTGTTGTGTTAGAACTTCTGTCCACACCGCCTTGCAAAAGATAGTCGTCGTACCACTTCATTTCGTCCAAAAGTGCCTTTGCTACTGAGGGGGTCGTTGCACGCGGTACTAAAAGGTGTACAGCATCGCGCACCTCTGTTACTTCCGAAAAAAAGACCGTTCCACCTGCTCTAACAATTAAATCTGCCGCAAAACCTGAAGCAGGATTGCCTGTAATGCCTGAAAAAGCATCGCTGCCACCGCATTGCATACCGACAACCAAATCAGAAGCCGGACACGTTTCGCGTTTTCGAGCATTCAATTTTATCAAATGCTTTTCCGCCATATCCATAATGCCACCGACCATTTCTTGAAAACCATAAAAAGACTCGTCTTGAAGGTACAATATTGAGGGGGTACTTTGCGTATCGTTTTTAGGCAATAAACGTTCAGGTCTCAATTTCTCACAACCCAAGCCAATGACCATGATTTCACCACCAAAATTGGGATTTTGAGCAATATTCTGAATGGTTCTAATCGGAATAATCGCTGCGGGTGCATCAATCGCAATACCACAACCATAACTGTGATTGAACGCCACGACACCGTCCACATTTGGATATTTGGGCAATAACTCTTGTTTGATTTTATTTTCAATGAACTGCGTGATGCCCGCCACACATTGCACACTCGTCGTTATGCCCAAGATGTTTTTAGTGCCAACACTGCCATCTGCATTTTTATATCCGTGAAATGTATAGCCGTTTAAAGGCTCTATATCAACTTCTTTTGCTTCGGGTAAAGGCATATTCGCCAAGTCAGGCGGCTGCGGTAAAACGAGTTTCAACTCGTTCACCCATTCGCCTTGCAGAATATCGGTATCGGCATAACCAATGATTTGACCGTAACGAATCACCGCATCGTCTTTATCTATATCCGATAAAGCGACTTTATGCCCCATGGGTATGTCTTCGATTAGAACGATATTATTTAAAACAAGTGTTCCTTTTTGAAGACCAAAAGCGTTGCAGACGATGCCAACGTTGTCTTGTGGCGTTGTTTGGATGACTGTATTTTCAGTGGTATTTGACATTGAATTACTTGTATTAATTCAGAATTGTAGAAAACTAATTAACTGCTATACTGAGGGGATGCTTTCAATATTGAAAATTTTACGACTCAAATCAAATGAATGATAACGATTGAAAATTGTAGCACCTTTTCTCATCAATCGTAAATTGAATATTCTTATTGCTTTTTGAACGGCTTCTAAAGATATAAAACTATGAAAAATTGAGCTTGGAATAAAAAAGGATATTTGGTCTTGCCCTCCAGGTTCATAAGTGTGTATTTCATCTTTATCATTGAACATTATTTCTAGACTTTCAAATTGTTCAAAAAGCCCGTCAAGTTCATCACCATATTCATCTGCCAAAGGTGAATATGCCAAATGAAAAGTTATATAAAAATCATCTTTATCAAAAATAAATGTAGCAACTTCTTGCCAATAGACATTAATTCTTGAAAGTTTTGTATTACCACTTGGATTAGAAATGCACCAAAAAGAATATTCCGTTTTTTTAGGAATGGGTATCCCAATATTAACATAAACTTTGACTGCTTCTATGTATCTTTCAAAATAAGACAATTTAGTTAAAGCATTGTAGTTGTTTGTATATTTTATGCGCTGTTCTTCAATTTCAAATTTATCACCTCCCATATTGTTAAAAGTCAAATCAAACATAAATTGCTCTTGTTCATCA
Organism: Saprospiraceae bacterium; assembly: GCA_043728625.1. Lineage (GTDB taxonomy): Bacteria > Bacteroidota > Bacteroidia > Chitinophagales > Saprospiraceae > JAAFJT01. The sequence goes on from JAYTMI010000683.1 coordinate 1,822, forward strand.
ACTGACATTAACAAATCTAAATCAGTATCTCCTTCAATAATGCTTACTAATTGAATGTTTCTTAAACTATATCCTTCTAATTGTAAAGTTTGGACAATCATTTTTTCTTCTACGGCAAGCTTTTCTTTTTTTACTTTTTTGAAAGATACTAATTCAATATCCAAGTGATTTTTTCTATGTTGATTGTATCTTCTTACAAAATCAGTTGCTAATCCGACATAAAACTGTCCATTTTCAAAATGAAGTACATAAATACCACTTCTATCTTTTGGTTTAAATAAATCCGCAACTGAATAGCGACCTTTCACAACTTCAGGTTTTGCAAATCCTAATTCTTGAAGTAACTTTTCCATTTATTTAAGTATAATTGTGTTTCTTACTTATTACAAAACAACTTTTAATATAAGTATTATTTTACCTTAAAATGGCTTTTATACTGAGGGGGTATTTTGCTCTTATCACCAAGTCCGTCATTTTGTATCATCGTCCGTTGGATAATCCCTACGTTGCAAATCTATAATTTAAAACCTCTTTTTCTGCTTGATGATTATTGAATCGTCAACAAAGATAATTCTGTTATTTACTTTTTCGTAGTATTTTCATTGAGCCAAAATTATTTAGCTTTGTGAAAATATAAAAAACGATGAATCCACTTTTACTCTTTATCATCCTACTCGCGTGTATTATCACCGCTTTGTATTTAGGGCGCGTTCGCTACATCAAACAATTAAGTTCCGCTATGATTGTCATATTTTTAACGACAATATTGGC
>JAYTMI010000684.1:0-2151 GCA_043728625.1 Saprospiraceae bacterium
GCTGTTGCACAGGATTTTAAACAAGACATCATCAATACATCAATCGGTTTGGGTGCGGGATATCTTTCTAAACGTTTTTTAAAAGATGTCTCAAAAGGACCTTCAAAAAAACTTATTGGTGCCGCGCTCCTACTGGGCTTTGCTGCCGTTATTGTCAAAAATCCAGACGCTGTTAAGTCATTTGGTAAAAATGTTTTGAATATTATCTTGAGCAAATCAAGTGAAAGGGTTTCAAATTCTGAAAATGACTGACATATTCCTCCATCAGATACCCCCTCAGTATTTTGGCAAAAAGTGTCGAAATAGGGAGGAATCTTCCCAAAAAGTTCTTATAAAAGAACTTTTTTGGAGAACGACTAAGGGGGGTTTCATATAAATATCTATCTTTGATTCAATAGTTGGTTAGCTATCAATGCCTTATCTTTTTCATTCACCATTCTAAAAAGCAAGACACATGAATCAAAGTATCATCAATCTCTACGACGAATACACCCACAAACCCCTCAGTAGAAAGACCTTTATCAAGCGTTTAATATTACTCACAGGCAGTTCAACAGCCGCGATGTCGCTTTTGCCGATGTTGGAATCGGATTATATGAACACGGTTTTGGCAAAGTCAGATGATTTATTCACAGAATACATCACTTACCCAGGCGTTCAAGGCGAAATGAAAGCCTATGTTGCCCGTCCAAAAGAATTGCGCCCCTACCCGACCGTTGTCGTGATGCACGAAAACCGAGGTTTGAATGGTCATATCGAAGACGTGACACGTCGCGCTGCACAAGCGGGATTCTTAGCGATTGCGCCCAATGCCTTAGCGCCTTTAGGCGGCACTCCTGAAAATGAAGACGAGGCACGTACCCTATTTTCAAAGCTCAAAGCGGAAGACAATTTAGCTAATTTCATCAAACTGTTTGACTATTTACCTTCACGCAAAGACTCTAATGGCAAGTATGGCTGCGTTGGTTTCTGTTGGGGCGGTGGTATGGCAAACAGTTTAGCCGTTAATGTTCCTGCGCTCAAAGCGGCGGTTGCTTTTTATGGTCGTCAACCCGATGCCGCCGATGTACCTAAAATCAAAGCCGCTTTGCAATTGCACTATGGTTCGCTTGATGAACGGGTGAATGCGGGTATTCCTGCTTTTGAAGAGGCATTGAAAAAGAATGATAAGACCTACCAGTTGTTTATGTACGAAGGAGTGAATCATGCTTTCCATAACAACACGTCGGCAGCACGCTACAATGAAGCGGCAGCAAAATTAGCTTGGGAACGGACGATTGCTTTCTTTACTAAATATTTGGTTTGATATAGCGTAGCCGAGGTATCGTAAACAGAAAATTGGTTATTTACTCGTTACTCACTACTGATGACTTCGGAAATCTCTTTTGTCATCGAAAAATGCCGTTAGGCATGGTCTATCGGTAGAAAAAGTAGTCCTTGTCATTGAGTTCCGTAGGAACAATATATCGAAAGGGCATTAAAATATGCCGTTCCTACGGAACTTGTGCGCTATTTTCTATCATTTTCTACCGATATACCATGCCTAACGGCATTTTTTACACACTCTACCTTTCCCACTTTTTAGGTGTCGTACTGTAAGTTTCAGATGGCATACTGTAAGTTTTCGATGTCATATTGTAAGTTTCAGATGGCATACTGTAAATTTCAGACGGCATACTGTAAGTTTCAGACGGCATATTGTAAATTTTCGACGGCATATTGCACCTTTTCGATACCCTAATTCATAGAACATTCCCTCTTAATCGTAATTACTTGATATTAATTGATGAAAAACAAAAGCTTTATTCTTATTGCGATGTCCTATTTTGCCATTGCCCATAGTTGTTTTACCCAAACGACGCAGCCTATTTCTATTTCTATTGATTTTTCAAAAAAAGGGGAACCCTATCGCCCAATTTGGGCATGGTTTGGTTACGATGAACCCAATTATACCTATATGAAAGACGGTAAAAAACTGCTGTCTGATATAGCAGCCTTTGCGAAGCGACCTGTGTATGTCCGCGCGCACAGCCTGTTGTCTTCTGGTGATGGCACACCTGCTTTGAAATGGGGTTCAACGAATATTTATACCGAAAATACTGAGGGGGTGCCGATTTACTCTTGGCGCATCGTGGACAGTATTTTTGATAC
>JAYTMI010000685.1:0-2490 GCA_043728625.1 Saprospiraceae bacterium
CTTGAAATACGCATCCATCAAAGGCGGTAAAGTAATATCAGTCAACCATTGATAGACATTCACAAGCGTCATGCCGCCTGTTGCGTAGAGTTCATTGAGTTTAAAAAGACCTCTTTCGCTTAGGTGAATTGTCTGAAAACTGCGGACGCTTAATGTCATTGCCCAAAGCGTCAAAATGAACGGCAAATTGAGGACAGGCAAAGCATATTTTTCAAAAAAGATGGACAATCCTTTCGTGAAAAAGACAGATAAAATGCTGAAAACGGTCAATAATAGCCAAAAACTAAGGCTGAATTCATAATATAAACCCATCGCTAAACCCAATAACAAGGCGTTGTAGCTGTAATATCCAACACGAATCAAGGTTTTATCTAAACCCAACCACGATGCAAACAGTAAACTAACGAGGACGCTCACGACACCAGACACGCCCGAAGTCCAATTGGCAAATGAAGCCAATAACAACCAATACGCATACGCTTTATTGTCGCTGAAAAACACTTGACTGTAACTGCTGATGAAGCCGTTGAAGTGGTTTTTTATATTTGAATTTTTAGACAATGTCATTTAAGCCTTGATTTTCATCGTTTTATGAGACGTTTATATGCTCAATTAAAAAAAATACTGAGGGGTATGCTTTTAAGTAAAAAAGACTATTTTTGTAAAAAAATTAGAAAATGCGTTTGTCAAAAAATAAACTTCGTCAATTACAGGACTACTTTTCCAGTCAACCAGCGATTCAAAAAGTTCATCTTTTTGGTTCGTTTGCTCGTGGCGAAGCAACTGCAAAATCAGATGTTGATTTATTAGTCGTTTTAAATTATGATTTAGATATGACAACGTTGTGGCGTGTCGCTTCTGTTTTTGCACCGCAATTGATTCTCGATATTGCTCCTATCATTTCGGTTTTAGAAAATGATGACACAGACACAACTGACTGATTATCAAATCTTAAACTCCTTCAAATACGCAGGTTTTACCTCGCTCGACTCCATAATCTCCAAAGTTTCACGCTTCCGAATGATGTGAGGTATCCCCTCAGTATCAATCATCACAACGGCAGGACGAAGGGCGATAAACTGCATCCATTGCGTCATATTGTATGCACCTACGGCATGAACAACAACGTGTTCACCGCGTTTCAAAGGCGGCAAAGTAATGTGTTCACGGACGACATCAATGTTCATGCACAAAGGACCATAAATCACAGAGTCTTCGGTGTACTGACTGCACTCTTGCGCAGGTGAAATTTTATGGTCGTACCAAAAAGAAGTGAACAAAATATTGACTCCAAAATCCATAATCGTCGCCCGACGACCATCTGACAATCGTTTGTTTGAAATCACAGAACCCAAAAGATAGCCCGCTTCGTCAATCAAAGCCCGTCCTGTTTCGAGGATTAACAGCGGCAATTCATTTTGTAGAAAACCTGCGTTTAGGATAGCCGTACTAATCGCTTCGGCATATTGGTCAAAAGTCGGATTGGTGTCCACTCCTTGCAAATACGCGCCTTTTAGGGTGTTTTTTGAAGCAAAACCGCCACCGAGGTCAATATATTGAATCGTTTTTTGGTATTTACGCTTGATGCTCAACGCCAAATCGCTCAATTTTGTAGCGGCAATACCGTAGGCAGAAGGCGACAACATGAACGTGCCGATGTGGGCATGAAGACCAATTAAATCTAATTTGTCGGCTAAAACAATTTTGTTAATGGCATCCCAGGCTTGTCCGTTTTCATAATTGAAACCGAACCTATCCCAAATCGGATACACGCCCGTATCCATGTTGACGCGGATAGCGACACGCGGGCGTTTGCTCGTTTCTTCCGACAATTCGTGCAACAAATACAGCTCGTCTAAATGGTCAATGTGAATGGGTGAACCATTTTCAATAGCCAAACGCAACTCATCTATGGTTTTGTCGGGACCATTGAAAATGATTTTATTGCCTGGCACACCGTTATTCAAGGCTTTTTGGTATTCAAAACCTGACACCACTTCGCCCCAAGAACCTTCTTGATGAAAAACATTGCACACCGCATTGATGTAATTGGTTTTGTAAGACCATGCAAATTGCACTTTCGGATAACGTGTTTTGAAAGCGCGATTGGCTTCGCGATAGGTTTGGCGCATCGTCCGTTCACTGATGACAAACAAAGGCGAACCGTATTCATTTATCAAATTTTTCACGGCAACATCGTCAATATGTGTCACAGGCGTATGCTCCGAGCGTGTGCCAAATTTGTTCATCAAGCCCGTGTTGATGCGTTGGATAAGCGGGCGTTCGTATTGTAATTTCATTTTTTTAATGGTGAATGGTGAGTTATGAATGGGTGATTGAACATTTTTGTCATTCTGTACGCAGTGAAAGAACCTAAATAAGCAGTAAAAACAGATTCTTTCACTTCGTTACTAATGACGCGCTTCGTTTGTAGGAGAGGAACTTTATGTTCGGGGAACTTTAAAAGTTCCCCGAACATGGTACTCGAAC
>JAYTMI010000686.1:0-10300 GCA_043728625.1 Saprospiraceae bacterium
ATTGTTCAGCGACTTTCACACAACGCCAACACATAATACAACGTGTCATGTGCAACTGAACAAAATCGCCAATATCAATTTTTTCAAACTCCCGACGACGGAATTCATAACGTGTATCTATTTTGCCATGCTCATAACCCAAATCCTGCAAATGGCACTCCCCTGCTTGGTCGCAAACAGGACAATCCAATGGATGATTAATCAACAAAAACTCAACAACACCTGCACGTGCTTCCAAAATCTCTGGACTTGTGATGTTTTCAACCACCATTCCGTCCATAACCGTTGTGCGACAAGAAGCCACAGGCTTAGGCATCGGTGTCGGATTCGCTGTCGAACCTTGCGATACTTTCACAATACACGTGCGGCAATAACCACCCGATGTCTTCAATTTTGAATAATAACACATCGCAGGCGGCACAATATCGCCCCCAATCAACCGTGCAGCTTGCAAAATGGTTGTGCCTGCTGGCACTTCTATACTTTGTCCGTCAATCGTTACTTTCGGCATATTCTAATTTTTTATATCCAGTACCCCTCAGTATTTTGGGGCTATTTTATTCATTATCAATTACTTACAAAACTTCAAAGTGAATCAACTGCTCTTCCAAAACCATATTAAACACTTTATCCGACACCAATTTAAAAGTCCAAACACCTTCTTTTGGCATACCCCAAATTTCAAATGCGTATTCACCTAATCGAAACACTTGGTCAGAAGTAAAAAGCGGTGGTTTTTCTAAAAATTCACCGACGATGAACTCCCCGAAGGCGTTTTGATAGTGGGTTTGTATGTTGAAATCGAGTATCATATCCCCTCAGTATTTTCAGTTAAAATTCGTTCAACGACTTCGATAAATTGCTCAACTTGCTCAATATAAGGTCGAATGACTTCAATTGGAACATCAGAAAGGTCTTCATAATCACCTTCTTGCCGCATTTCAAAAAGTTCGGTGAACATTCTACCAAACAAACCATTTATTAATCCTGTTTTAATATAAAAATTTGATAATGCCGTTTTGACTCCTTTATGGCTTTTATATTCAATTCCTTTTTGAGCCAAAAGTGCAATAACACTATAAAAAGCTGCATAATAAAGTCTATTTGCGCTCAAATTTCCATCTATATCTTTATCAATAAGAAGTTTTACAGACTGAATAGAGCCCTTTGCTCTTTTAATTCGATACGCAATAAGTTCTTCTTTTGTCTGCTTTTTCATATTTCAACACCATCTTTTGAAACATTTTTGAAAAATTGAGTCACTTCCTGCCTTTGCCATTCGCTGTCTTGTTTAATAACCGTGCTGATAACTTCTCCAATTTCTAACTCTATTTCGTAAATCTCACCTCTAATTCGATTTTTAAACGCATAATCAACTTCTTGTTTTGTCAAAATCAAAAAGTCCCAATCAGAATCCTTCCTTTCATCTCCTCTTGCCCTCGAACCAAACAAAATGATTTTTGAATCAGGGTCAATCGCTAAAACCTTTGCTTTTACTTGCTCAAATATCTTTTTTTCAAGGGAATCAACGTGTGTCTGATTTTTCTCTTTTAAAAAATTGTGCAATATTCTCCTCAATGCAATCAAATCTTCCGCCGTTTGAGTTTGACCTTCAAACAGTTTTAAAATTTCTATTTGAGCTGCATTGAGCGTTTTCATTTTTTATTTTTTATTTTTTATACCCCTCAGTATTTGAGGCTATTTTATTGAAAATCAATTATTCACCAACACTATTTAATACCGTTTGGTACAATTTTGAACCTATCCAAAATCCAGCATCGTTAATAAGGGCATCAAGAATCGGTTTTACTTTTTCAATATGCTTTTCATTTTTAGCTTTAATCAAAACGCCTAATAGTCCAATTGTTTGTAACAATACTTCATGCGCTTTTTTAGTACCAAGGCGTTCATCTATTAAAATATAATCAGCATTTAACTCCTTTGCTAAAACAATTGCTTCTGATTCTCCCTCATCAAGTTCAATTCTCATTTCATTGAGTAAAACAAGATTCTTTGGAGAAATCACTTCTATCCAATTACTATTTTCAAATACCGACAAATCAACGCCAAACATTTTTAATGCTAAAACCTCTTCTTCAACTTTAGGCGGTATGATGACTCTTCCAAATAACTGATGCAGTATATTTAAAGCACCAATTTGGATTAAATTAGCAATAGGTGATGTATCGCTGACAATAATCATAATGTCATTTTTGAAATCGTAACCAAATCACGTTCAAAATCTTCTACACCATAGTGAATCGGAATTTTTCGTTTTGCCAATTCTTTTTGAAACTGCATTTGATGTAATTGTGCAATTTCTGCCGCTTGTGCCAAAGTAATCAATTCTTCTTTGAATAACATTATTGCCAATCGAAGTTTTAAGGCTTCAGGCTGCAATTTGGCTTTTTCCATTATGCTATCTGATATTTCGATGACCATGTTTTTTATATTTATACCTCTCAGTATTTGAAGGTATTTCATTGAAATTATTTCCTCGAACTTATAAAAGCAATACAAGCAAAAATGAATAGTATAATTATTAAAATTGTAAGAAATTCGGTAACACCTTTCTGTAAATTTTCGGCTTCAATATCCTCTTTTGACTTTACGAATGGCTTAGAAGTAAACTCGGTTTGTTGTCCAATAACCCCTAATACCGAAGCACTCAAATATCGGCTCGACAAAAACTCCAAAACTTTATCCTTAGAATTCATCTCTCCATCAAACCGATTTTCATTCACCAAAAGTGCATATTCTTCCTTCCCATCAATTTTCAAAGCCATGACATTTTCATCAAAAAAGCCATGTTTGAAAAGAAAACTTTCATCTTTTCTATCAATTAACAATGAATTATTGCCTAAATATTCCCATTTACCTTTTTCTACTTTCCCATTTGATGAAATCAATAATTCGTTATTACTTCTAAAAATGTAAACATTTTTCGCTTTTGTTAATTCATCCAAAACGACCCAATGTTGATTGGTTAGCAACGTCAAATCATCCAGTTTTTTACTGAATTTTTGAAGTTTCGGGATTATGTCTGCAATATAAGTTTGCATTTTTCAAGTATTTCACTAAATTTATAAAATCTTTTACAAGGCTTTTTGGAATATTGAGAACAAAGTCGCCATTTAAACTTCTTTTTTCTCGTTTCTGCTATAAGTTTTTTTTTACTGGCACATCAAATACTATTTCTTTTTCTTCAAAATATTCTACATTATGCTTGTCCCAAAAAGCAGTTTTTAATTCTGAAAGTCGAGCAGGCTTAGTAGGATAAAGTCTTTTTTTTAATACGACGTATGCTTCTATTTTAGAAAATTGAGTAAAGTCAATTTGAGATTTAAACGTTAAAATTGTATTAGATAGTTGCGTATTTCTTGCTTTTTGCAAGTTTTTACTTACTGTCCCTAAGTTTTTAACTTCAAACTTAAGTTCACAAAAACAAAATTTATCATCATCAAATAAAGCACAATCACATCTACTACTATCGGCACTCGAAAAAATACAAGCATCAATACATAAAAGATTAATTTCTTTAGAATGCAGATTATCTACTTTCAGCATTACTTCTTGGTCTTCTAATTCTGGAGTATGATGAACGATAAAACTTTTCCTTGTACCAGCATCTTCACTAACCCAAAAAACACTTTTATTATTCGATTCTAAACAATTCAAAGCATTAGAATATGCTGAAATTAAATTATTGATAAAATCTGTCATTTCACTCTTTGTTTTTTGTATGTTTCAAACATCATGTCAAATTCATCACCCAATTCAATTGAAATATCATCTAAAAAATTCTCTGCAATTAAACCTGTTTCTTCATTTAAAATAGAAATAAAAGATTTATTATCATTTGCAACCGCTTGTTCTCGACTTAATAAAGTATAAGCTTTAAAATCTTTACTATCCAAGTAAAAATCTTTATGTTCAATTTTCGAAGCGAAAAGTAAATTATTGAAAATACTCAAAACATAAGGACTATGAGTGGTAACCATTATTTCACTTCTTGTTTCAGTTAGTACAAGTGCTATTAATTCAATTAGTTTTTTTTGAGATAAGGGATATAAATGGGCTTCTGGTTCTTCGATAACTCTAAATACACTTTCTTTATTCAACAATATCAGAAATAAATCCTGTAAAATACGAATTGATTCCTGTTGCCCACTTGACGCATTTTGAAGAAAAATATAATGACCTTCATCATCAAGAATTATTTTCTCTCCAAATCTGTCGTTTTTATATTTGCCTTTTAACACTTCATTTGTATGTCGCTCAAATAAATCTAATTTCAACTTATTTATTCGATTATCAATTAAATATTCATCTTCAATAAGTTCAGCAAAGCCTTTTTCACCAAATACTTTTTTAATATTTGCGACTTTCGACAAAAATTCAGAAATTAAGATAAGTCCTACATTTTGTGTTTTTTCATCTCTTTTTTTATCATTTTCTTTTTCAAGTGTTATATTTTCTGTAAAATAAGGTGCATAGTTAGTTGTTGCAATTCGACCCGCAGGTATATAAAGCGATGTTTTATCATCCTCAAAATGCGTATTAACCAAATTAGCTAAACGTGAAATATATTTACTTTTTGACTGCTCTTCTGCGATTAAGTCATAAGCATTCTTATGATTTGAAGGCTGATTAATAGCACCTAATAATTTTTCAGATTCTCTAATAATAGTATTAAAAAAAGAGTTATCGAAATTACATTTAAGTGCTTTGTTTGGATTGAGAGATAATTCAATTGTCTTGGTTTTTGAATAATAAAATTTTATTGTGAAATTTCCTAAATGTTTTGTACTTCCAAAGAAATTATAAAATTTTCTTCTGATTTCCCTAAAAAAAGCATCTTGGAGTTTAGCTTCACTATCAACATCACCAATTCTATTGAAAATAATAGTAAAAAAATCTTCTTTCAAAGATTTAAAAAAATATACCAACTGACTGACCGTACTTTTTCCAGTAGCCTGTTCTCCAATTAGCAAAGTAACTTTTCCAAGTTCTATCGTAGCATTACTAATTGGTCCAAAGTTATTTATTTCTATTTTTTGCATCGTCTGAATATTTTCATTCTTCGATAGATTAAGCAACCAATGCTTCACCATTCAACCTAAAATAATGCTTCACATCCTCCGTCGGATTCCTAATAAATTCCTCAAACTCTGAACGGAAATGCCGAATAGCTGCCGCTACGGGCCATGCCGCCGCTTCGCCCAACGGACAAATCGTTTTGCCTTCAATTTTAGATTGAATATCCCATAACAAATCAATATCTTGCACAGTCCCTTGACCCCTCAGTATTTTGCGGAGAATTTTCTCCATCCAACCTGTTCCTTCACGGCAAGGAGAACATTGACCACAACTTTCGTGGTGATAAAAACGCGTAAATGTAAAGAGATTTTTGACAATACTCGTTGATTCGTCCATAACGATAAATCCGCCTGAACCCAACATCGTACCTGTCAAAAAACCACCGTCGCCGAGACTTTCGTAAGTCATCAAACGGGGTTCGCCTTTGGCAGTCGTCAAAATCAAGTCAGCAGGTAAAATCGGCACCGAAGAACCGCCCGCTACAACGGCTTTCAGTTTGCGCCCGCCTTTGATACCGCCACAATATTCATCGCTGTATATAAATTCCTCTACGGGAACACCCAATTCAATCTCATAAACACCTGGCTTATTGATGTGTCCACTTGCCGAAATCAACTTCGTACCTGTCGAGCGACCAATGCCAATTTTAGCATATTCCTCGCCACCCATAAGGATGATAGGCACAATAGCCGCAATCGTTTCCACATTATTCACCACTGTCGGACAGCCATACAAACCTGCAATCGCTGGAAAAGGCGGCTTGATACGTGGATTACCGCGTTTCCCTTCAAGCGATTCCAACAAAGCTGTTTCTTCGCCGCAGATATAAGCACCCGCCCCGATTTGCATATAACAATCGTGGTCAAAACCTGTCCCCAAAATGTTTTTACCCAACCAACCCGCCGCATAAGCCTCTTTCAAGGCACGTTCCATGATTTTATAGATGTATGCATATTCGCCACGTATATATATGTAGGACGTTTTTGCACCCAAAGCAAAAGACGACGCAATCATACCTTCAATGAGCAAATGCGGAATCTTTTCCATCAAATAACGGTCTTTGAAAGTACCCGGCTCCGACTCATCGGCATTGCAAACGAGATAACGCGGCACACCTTCGGGCTTTGCCAAAAATGACCATTTCAAACCCGTCGGGAAACCCGCACCACCCCGTCCACGCAGACCTGATTTTTTAACTTCATCTACAATTTGTGCATCGGTCATTTCTTTCAAAGCCTTTTCAACAGCTTTGTAACCACCTTCACGACGATAGACTTCGTAGCTTTGTATGCCTGCTACATTTACTTTATCTAAAAGGAGCTTTCTGCCCATATCTGTAACTATTTGTTTTTCAAATATTTAAGTCCAATAAATCCAATCGTTATCAATGAAATTACGGCAACGATTGTTAAAGTATTGGGTTGTTTATCGTAAATAAAAAATTCAACAAAACAAAACCAAGTATGATAATACCCAATAAAAGATTTCCACGATATATATCTTTCTTATTCAAGATATTGAATTTTTAATACCCCCTCAGTATTTGTCGCTTTTATCACAATCATTGAACATTGATTGTTCAAAAGGATAAGGTGATTCAACATACTTTCCATTTGTAAATAGAAGCGTACGGTATGAATCATACTCATCAAGGACAAAATATTTTCTCTGTTTTCTATTAACCCTAAAAGTTATTTTCTCAACATTGGGCATTTTCCCAAAAATCACGCACGTCACAGTAATTGTAAAAACTCTATCCTTTTTTGTCGGTTCAATTTTGCCATAAACTCTAATAGTATTTGGAGTCAATAAAGGGCTTTTCTTTTTTAAAAGAATCGAATCGTTGTTAAAAGACAAGCGAAATTTGGTCATTTCCTTAGTTTCAAACTCAAATACTTTTTCTTCATCATACATCCTTAATTCAGTAACCCAAAAAAAATGACTTACTGTATAAGTAACATTTTTGTGATTACACAAAATTTCTTTTAGTCTATACCTTTTCAACTCATTAGATTGTTTAAAAACAACGACTAATGAAATTAAACCCATCGAAGATGAATCAACAGTATCAGGAAAGTCATTTATTGCCACACAATCATTTCCATCATTTGACACAAAAACACTCCACATCATTAACCATTCTCCATACCCTTTATCAAAACGATAAAGTTCAGTTTTTGTCAACGAGTCAATTACACGCCAATAACAATTATTCATTTCCCATTTTATCGAATCGAGATACTTATAATTACAAATCTTATCTTCATTTGCCATCAATTGTAAAACAAATCTGTTATTTTGGCTATGATGCTCAAAAGTCATTCGTGGTTGGTCAGCTTTCGCTAACAAAGGCTGAAAAAATACTATGACAAAAAACAATGTTCGCATTATTTTCACAATTTAATACCCATCAATATTTTATTGAATTCAAGGAAAAATATCATAAATGTCCTTCCTCAATGCAATTCTTGCAAACTTCACGGTATCTTTTTCTATCAAAACACCAATCCGATAATCACCTACTCTAATCCGAAAAGCCGTTTTAAAACCTTTCATTTTCTTAATATTTTGAATTTCAGTCGGTTTTTGAACAGCCATAACATATAAGATGACTTCTTCAATTCGAGCAAGTACATCTACATCATGAATTTTATCTAAGTCTTTATCAAACTTAGCAGCAGTTATGACTTTCATGTTTTTTGTTGACGTTTTCTCAATTTAGCTAAAACATCTTCAACAGGAACTGTTTCATTCCAATCCACTTCATTCATCAACATTAAGAGTCCTAAATCTTCCCGTTCTTCATCAGAAAGATTTAAAGTTTTCATGCGAATATTCATTTTTTGAAACAACGCTGAAATTAAATTGTATTCTGCCAAATCTTTTGGCTCAATTAAAATAGGTTGCATTTTTCAATTTTATTTAATGAATTATGACCCCTCAGTATTTTCTACAAATACCCACTATATTTCACCGCATACTCCTTTTTAAACTCCTCCAACAAGCCATCAACCTTTTCCAAAGTCAAAAACTCATGGAATTTATCGCCTACTTGCAACATCGGTGCATAACCACACGCGCCCAAACACTCCACCGTTTTCAAAGTAAATTGACCATCAGGCGTTGTTTGACCGACTTTGATGCCCAATTTTGCTTCAATATGACGCACTACATCTTCTGCACCCATGAGCCAACAACTTGATGTTTGACACACCTCAATCAAGCAACGTCCAACAGGTTTTAGGTTAAACATCGAATAAAAAGAGGCGACTTCAAAGGCTTCAATCGCTTGAATATTCAACAATGAAGCGACATATTCCATCGCTTCGGGGCTTAACCAACCGTCAAATTCAACTTGTGCTAAGTGCAAAAGCGGAATTAAAGCCGATTTTTGCTTGCCTTCTGGATAACGGCTGATGATTTCTTGCGCCCGCGCCATCGTTGCGTCTGAAAATTGATATGTTTGAACTGCAGTCATAATAAAAAAATGAAAAGTTATAAGTGAAAAGTGAAAAGTGCTGTTGCACGTGAATGAATTGCGGTAAGTGATAGGTTCTGAATCCTTTTTCACTTTTCGTTTTTCACTATCACTTATCCGCCATGTATTTTTTATAATCTTCAAAACTTTGCAAAATAATGTTAATTGCCGTTTCTCTATTTAAGAATTCCTCAACAACAACTGTTTTATTTTCTAACTTTTTATAATCTTCAAAGAAATTACGCATTTCTTTTAAAAAGTGTTCGGGCAATTCCGTAATATCATTGATGTGCGAAACGCTTATGTCGTCGGCAGCCACAGCAATGATTTTATCGTCCGCTTCGCCTTGGTCAATCATACGCATGACACCAATGACCTTAGCATTGACTTCACACAATGAACGTATTTCAATTTGTGACAAAACCAAAATATCCAAAGGGTCATGGTCGTCACAGTAGCTTTGCGGTATAAATCCATAATTCGCAGGATAATACATAGCAGAATAAATAACCCTATCTAAGCGTAAGCGTCCTGTTTCTTTATTCAATTCGTATTTAGCACGTGTGCCTTTCGGAATTTCAATGATGCCTGTGACAACACTGGGTGCATCGTCACCTACGGGTGTATGATGCCATGGATTAAAATGTACTACTGTTTTATCGTTCATTATTTAATGTTTTAGTTGTAGCACGGACTTCAGTCCGTTATTTTATTCACTCACGAATTTCAATCTTTTTATTCACTCACGGGCTGAAGTCCGTGTTACGTATACCCCTCAGTATTTTAGGCATCTAATTCCCCTGCAATAACATTCATCGAAGACAAAATGATAATCGCATCTGATAACATCGCACCACGAATCATTTCTGTATAAGCTTGATAATAAATAAAGCACGGACGACGGAAATGCAAACGGGCTGGCGCACGACCACCATCGGAAACCAAATAAAAACCCAGCTCACCGTTGCCACCTTCGACGGCATGATACACTTCTCCTTTCGGTATTTCCGTTTCGCCCATGACGATTTTGAAATGGTATATCAACGCCTCCATTTGAGAATACACTTGCTCTTTGGGCGGGTGGAAAAACTCGGGTAAATCTGCATGAAACTTACCATCGGGCATATTCTTAATCGCTTGTTCGATGATACGCATTGACTGCCACATTTCTTCCATACGAACCATATAGCGGTCAAAAGTATCGCCTGAAACGCCCACAGGAATATCAAATTCAAAATCTTGATAACTTGAATAGGGGTTTGCGACACGTACATCATAATCAACACCCGCAGCCCGTAGGTTTGGACCTGTAAAACCATAGTTCAAAGCCCGTTCTGCTGAAATCGCACCTGTACCAATGACCCTATCCATAAAAATACGGTTGCGGGTAACGAGTTTGTCAAATTCTTTCAAAGCCTTTGGAAATTCTTTCATAAAATAATGAAGCGTATCCCAGGCTTTTTTAGTGAAATCACGCTCGATGCCGCCGATGCGACCGATGTTTGTGGTCAAACGTGCACCGCAAATTTCTTCAAAAATCTCATAAATCACTTCACGCCACTTGAAAACATGCAAAAAACCCGTCATTGCACCTGTATCAACGGCAATAACCGTATCGCAAATGATGTGGTCAGCAATACGGCTCAATTCCATGATGATAACACGTAGATATTCCGCCCGTTTCGGAATCTCAACACCAATCAATTTCTCAACCGTCATGTG
>JAYTMI010000687.1:0-4806 GCA_043728625.1 Saprospiraceae bacterium
GTCTTTGATGCGTTTTTGACATTTAGGACACGCTTTCCAGCGATCTTTTGGACATTCATCGCCGCCGACGTGTATGTATTTTGAAGGGAATAATGGGGCAATTTCGTCAATAACGTCTTGTAAAAATACAAAAACTTTATCATTACCCCCACATAAAACCTCTTTGTGGACACCAAAATTTTGAGCCACAATATAAGGTCCACCTGTGCAACCTAATTCTGGAAATGCTGCCAAAGTTGCCTCTGAATGCCCCGGCATTTCAATTTCAGGAATGACTTCCACGAAGCGGTCAGCCGCATATTTCACGACCTCTTTTATTTGTTTTTGAGTATAATAACCACCGTGTTTGACACCATCAAAACCTTTTCCGGGGTGATGCCCAACGATGGTACTATCTCTAAAAGCACTGATAGACATCAGTTTAGGATGTTTTTTTATCTCCACGCGCCAGCCTTGGTCGTCGGTCAAATGCCAATGAAAGACGTTCATTTTGTGCAAAGCGAGGTAATCAATAAACTTTTTCACAAAAGCTACGGAGAAAAAATGCCGACTCACATCGAGCATCATACCGCGATAGCCGAAGCGGGGCGCGTCTTTAATGGTCAAAGAAGTGACCGCCAAGGACTTTGATTTGCCCGTTGGTAAAAGCTGCAAGAGGCTTTGCATACCATAAAACGTACCCGCTGCATCACTGCCTTTGATAGCAATAAATTTGTTATCGCTTATAAGCGTGTATGCACCCATGGTTTTAGGCGCATTTTTATCTAACTGCAAAACAATGAGATTTGTACCGTTGCCAACAGGTGTTGTCGTCAATTCAAAACCATACACTTCTCTCAAATAGCTGTTCAAAAAATCAGCCGTGCTTGCCAGTGATTTGTCTTTGATGACAATCTTCGTTTTAGGCGTTATCGTAAACTGTTCACCTATGGACGAAACCGTTAACTCATTGGGTTTAGGGATGATGTTGACTTGCGTAAATGCGGAAAAAGAGATTAAAAAAGAGAGACTAATGAGAAATAGATGTATTCTTTTCATAAAAAATGCTGTTTAGATTGATATTAATAATTAAAATTCCTGATTATACTGAGGGGGGCAATGACTGTTGACCCGCCGATAAATGCGCAACAAATCTAATTAACTTTTTAATATTTTTATAAAAGTTTCAAATCTTATTTAATTTTTTTAATGAAAAATGCTTGTACCATCTGTTGAATACGATACAAGCATTGGATATTCGCTCAGTATTTTTTAGTCCTTCTATTCGGAAGGCAATTCGGCGGGCTTATCACCACTAACGGAATTTAAAAAATTTGTTGCCGATACCACCTTTTCACCTGTGGATTTTTCAACATTCTTTAACGCTGTTCGACCAACATGACCGCCTTTAACGGCGGCATCTAAATTTTCATTGAATCCTTGTGCATCGTCTTTTACGGTAATCATGCGGGTTACTTCTTCGCTCAACGATGTTAAAATTAATTCGATGGGAGTCATGTGGTCTCTAAGGTTTTCTTTATCCAAACCTTTCAATTTGCTATGCTCGGACGGCGACAATCCGAATGTACCCTTTGCGATTGTTGCTGTTAAAATGCTGTATTCTTGTCCCTCTTTGACCCCTCTTTGTTTCCATTCATCCGTTAATTGCTTTCGAGTTGTGATAGATTGAATGCGTTCTTTTATCCATTTATCGGTATGTCCTTTGGCTCGGTAAATCTCTGTCATTCGGTCAAATGACAGTTCAGGGTCTTCGGTTTCGTCAATGGCTCGTTTACCTTGCGCGGCTAACCACAATTTTAGCGGCTCTGCTTTAGGCGACGGTACGGACATCGCAATCCGAAGCACCCCCTCAGTATTGGCGCAATCCGACGGGCGTGCCTTTCCGTCTTGACCTACTAATTTCAACTTCTTACAAATTGTAAGAAGTTGAGGTTCTCGTTTTTTTAAAACATACCAATACGTTTGGTGATTTGTACTTTCGGTCAAAATACCAATAACATCAATGACTGAAAAATACCATTGTTCTTCATGCCATACTTTTCTAATTTCGTTACCCTCAAATGAGGTCAATTCGTTGTCTTTCATTGTTACTTGATTTTAGGTTTTCTCTATTTTGCTTGCTCATCTTATTTTCATTTCAAAATAGGTTCAAAAATAACAAAATTCTCTTTTTATTTGACCTTAACAACGCATTTGTTAGAATACTGAGGACTCCATCACCCGTTTTGCCGCTGCGGCTAATTCAGGTGTTTTTTGTAACGTAATTTGATTGCTGGGATAAAGCGCATAGAGATGTGAAACATGCCGATGTTGTATTTCGCCATCTTCAAAATCCTCCGACCACTCTTGAAGTTGCCCATATTTGCCAATTTGGTAGGGCAACAATTTGGCTAAATGCTCTCTGATTTGCTTCGTAAAATCATCTTCAATGGACAGCGTTTGGCAAGCCGCCAAATATCGGCTGTATGACTCTCTGATAATCGCCATATCCATCGTTGGTCCCCCTATTGCAGCCAGGTTTTAGTTATTTACAAACTTTTTGGTTAAACAAAACTGTCATTCATTACCAATGAATGATTCATTCGTTCTTTGATATGTTCAAAATTTTCCATAACCAAGGTCGCTGCGCCAATAAGTTCCGCTTTAAATCCTAAATCAGACACTTCAATCGTGGCATTGTGAGCGAGTCTTGGAATACAATATTCATTCAAGGCTTGCTGGATAGGTGCTTGCCATATTTTACCTGCAATAGAGCCGCGACCACTCAATACTATCAATTTCGGATTCAGTAAGTGTATCAAAATCGCCACACCACGCCCTATTTTGTAACCTATTTCTGATAACAGTTCGACAGCAAATTGATCCCCTTCAAGGGCAGATTTAATAATCAGGTTATTTGCCTCCTCTGGATTATCAGCTGGAATGCCTTCTAAAGAAGAAACACGTCCCTCTTTCACACCTCTTAATGCTTTTTCTACCAAAACCAACAAAGATGTTTCCGTCTCAAGGCACCCCTTTTTGCCACAACTGCACAATTTATTATTGGTAAAAACAGGTATATGACTAAATTCTCCCGCAAAACCATTGTCCCCTCTGTAAAGCGCCCCATCAAGGATCATCCCCAAACCAACGCCCCAACCCATATTAACGACCATCACATTTTGCTCATTGGCTGCCGCACCAAAACGCAGCTCTGCCAAGGCAATCAAACTGGAATCATTGTCAATAAAGACAGGCAGACCGACCTTTTTTGAAATATATTTGGTTAGGCTACCCTCTGAACTTTCTAAAAACGAATAATTAACCCCTTTTTTGACATCTATAAAACCGGGCATGCCTATACCAATACCTGCAATCTTTTGGATATCAACTTGTGTTTTTTGAAGGAAGGCGGCTATAGCTTCTGTTAGTCTGATGAGTGATTGAGGGTTTTTAGCCAGTGGCAGATCTATCTTTTCAACTTCGCCCACATAGTTATTTTGCATATCCATGATAGCAATTCTCGTAATGAGTTGATCCATTGAGACTGCAACAATAAATTGAATATCCGCCTTCATTGAATACATCAAAGGTCGCCGCCCACCTGTCGAAGGTGCCAAGCCTGTTTCAATCACTTTACCCTCCTCCATCAACTCGCCTATCAATTTTGTAATCAGCGGCAGACTTTTATCCATTTTGTCGCATAGGTCGGCGCAAGACAGGGATTGAGCAAAATAGAATTGCTTTAATATGCTTCGTTTATACAAAGACTTCTTATCTGCCATATTTTTTGGAAATTGTCGATTTACAAAAATAGGCTGAACAAAAAAAGTTGATATGGCTTAATAGAATATCTTCTATTGAAAAGCACTTTTTCTATGGTTTTATTCAGAAAAATGGTGTTACGGATCCGAAGGATTCCATTGGAAGAGGGGCTTTTCCGATTTCTAAGTTTTTTTGTCCAACCTAATACAAACGTTCAGATAAACTAAACAACAAGAATCTACAAATGTAAAATACTTTTTCATTTTTTTATGAAAGTAGCTAAGGTTTTTCAATTTTTTCCCAACAACCAATTTAAAAGTCTTCAATTCTTTTATAAAGCAAGCCATATCTATTGTTAAACCTATCGAGTTTATCTTTAACTAAACGCGTTTTTGACTTTATAGCCCTTTTTCATCGTAAAATTAGTATTAAAGTTGTCGAATATTGAGGGATACTACATTTCATTGTTTTTTTTTAAAAAGTCATGTTTGGGACTTGGATAAAGGGTGTACTATATTCGGAGTGAAACAAAACAACTCATTAACGTTGGGTTAAGTGATAGCATCAAAAATATTTTGAATGAATTTCAACCGTTAACTGGTGACGACAAAGAGAATTATATTTTCCCTATTTTGGATAAAAACGTCCACGTCACACAAACACAAATAGCGAACCGTAATCATAAGATAATGGGGCAGATTAATAAAGATTTAAAGGAGATTGCTAAAATACTTGACATTGATATCTATCTTGTGCAAGTGCAATCGGGCAACGATAAAGTGGTGGAGAAGGTGTTGAAGCAATAGTATATGTACTTAAAAACACGCCACCATTTATCGAAAGCCTTTTCGTCGTCTAAAAACTCCTTTACATCGCCTAATTCCACACGTGGCATAATTTTGACGTAACTTTTCAGTTTATAAAGATATTTTCTAAACGAAATAAGCAACTTTGACGTTAGTTGAATATCTTTGATTTATGAATACAACATTTTTTAAAATCTGGTGGAATATGAAATTTAGAAACATCTTTCTCATGACGGTGCTTGTTAGCGGCGTTCTT
>JAYTMI010000688.1:0-3039 GCA_043728625.1 Saprospiraceae bacterium
ATCGCTTGCCATTTGGCAGGAGCAGGAATCGAAGTTTTGATGCTCGACATCGTGCCTTTTGACCTCACTGACGACCAGAAAAAAGACCCTCGCCAACGAAACCGCATCGTTCAAACGGCTTTTGATACAGCCCTAAAATCGAAGCCGGCACCTATATACGACAAAGCTTTTGCATCACGCATCACGCTCGGCAATTTCGACGACGATATGCCTAAAATCGCTGATGCCGATTGGATTATTGAGGTCGTTGTTGAACGTTTAGACATCAAAAAACAAGTCTTCGAAAAAGTTGAAAAATACCGCAACGCAGGTACTTTAATTACCTCAAACACGTCAGGTATTCCAATCAATATGATGGCAGAAGGTCGCTCTGATGACTTCCGCAAAAACTTCTGCGGTACGCATTTTTTCAACCCTGTGCGTTATATGCGCCTCTTAGAAATTATTCCAACAACAGAAACAGACCCCTCAGTAATTGCCTTCTTTATGCACTTTGGCGACCGTATTTTAGGCAAAACAACCGTTTTATGCAAGGATACACCCGCTTTTATAGCCAATCGTGTCGGCGTTTACGCCATGGCAAAAATATATCAATTGACCACTCAAATTGGTTTGACCATTGAAGATGTGGACGCTTTGACGGGACCAGCGATTGGTCGTCCCAAAACGGGCACATTCCGTCTAGGCGATTTAGTTGGGCATGATACAGCAGTCAATGTCATAAAAGGTATCAAAGCCAACTGCCCTAATGACGAACAAGCAGGCGCCTTTGATATTCCAGCATATCAACAATTTTTGATTGACAATAAGTTTTTAGGCAACAAATCAGGTCAAGGTTTTTATAAAAAAACAGGCGAAAAAGACGCATCGGGTCGTCCAGTCGTGTTAGCATTAAATTTAGAAACTTTAGAATATGCCCCCTCAGTAAAATCCACTTTACCGTCGTTGGCGGTGGCAAAACAGATTGAGGATTTACCAAATCGTTTACGCACCTTATTCAAACAAACAGACAAAGGTGGCGAACTCATTCGCCGTTCTTTGGCGGGTTTGTTTGCTTATGTATCCAACCGTGTACCTGAAATTTCAGACTCTTTATATGCCATTGACGATGCCTTACGAACAGGTTTTGCTTGGGATTTTGGTCCTTTCCAATATTGGGATGTCATTGGTGTTGCAGAAGGCATAGCTGCCGCAGAAACCGATGGTCAAGTCGTCGCGGCTTGGGTGAAAGAGATGTTGGCAGCGGGTTTCACGAGTTTTTATAAATCTGAAAATGGCGTTAAAAAATACTACGACCCAAGCATAAAGGCATATAAAGTCCTGCCAGGCGGTTCAGATTTCATCATTTTGGACAATTACCGCGATAAAAAAGCTGTTTATGAAAACCCAGAAGTGGTACTACACGACATCGGAGACGGTGTTTTGTGCTTAGAATTTAGGTCAAAAGCCAACTCAATTGGTGAAGGCGTTTTGAAAGGTATCAACGATGCCATCAAAATTGCGGAAGAAGACGGTTGGAAAGGTTTGGTCATTGGCAACAACGCCACTAACTTCTCGGTCGGTGCCAACTTGATGATGATTGCGATGTTGGCGTATCAACAAGAATGGGACGAACTCAACTTTGCGGTCAATTATTTCCAACAAACGTCTATGCGGATTCGCTACTCGGCAATTCCAGTCGTCGTAGCCACACAAGGTTATGCTTTCGGCGGTGCTTGCGAGTTTGCGATGCACGCGGATGCAGTTGTTTCAGCAGGCGAAACATATATGGGTTTGGTCGAAGTGGGTGTTGGTATTTTGCCCGCAGGTGGTGGCACAAAGGAATTTGCTGTCCGTGCAAGCGATGCTTTCTTTGAAGGCGATGTTCAGATACCAACGATACTCGAAAAATTCAAGACAATTGCACAAGCACAAGTGGCAACGTCTGCACATGAAGCCTTCAATTATGGCTATTTGCAGCATCAAAAAGACAGTGTTGTTTTAAATAAAGACCGCAACATTGCTGATGCAAAGAAAAAAGTCTTAGAAATGGCGGATACTTACGTTCAAAAACAACCACGCAAGGATATTCTCGTCATGGGTCGCAATGGTTTGAGTGCTTTGTATGTGGCGGCACATTCCCTGTATTTAGGTCGTTATGCGTCTGAACATGACATTAAAATTGCTAAAAAAGTCGCTTTTGTTCTTTGTGGCGGCGACTTAACAGGTCAACAACGGGTGAGTGAACAATACCTTTTGGACATTGAACGCGAAGCCATGTTGTCGCTTTGTGGTGAACAAAAGACGCTGGAACGCATACAATATATGTTGACGAATAATAAGCCGTTGCGGAATTAAAGGGTTTAAAAAACACATAGAGACATAGGCACATAGATAGATTATAGATGTATTTTAAAAAACTATGTGCCTATGTCTCTATGTGTTTAATGATATTGCTTAAAAAGCCTTATTTTTGAGAAAATTTATCCATTCTAAAAAAGGAAATTATGGAAACACAAGTTATCGAACAGCCATTCAGCAATATCCAATTAGAATTGTTGAAATTATATTCAAAAAACGTTGTTGATGAAGATTTAAAGCAAATCAAAGTACTCATTGCGCGTTATTTTGCTCAAAAAGCAATAGAAGAGGCAGATGAAATTTGGGATGAAAAAGGATATACTGCCGAAAAAATTCTGAATACGCATCGTCGGACTCCTATTCGACGAGGCAATACAACTTTAGAAGATTTGAAACGTGAACAAAATTTTAAAGGAACAGATTGGAATAAGGCAAATGAATGGGCAAAATCACTTAATATTCAAGAATCCGCAGAAGAATTAATAGCTCAATTGACAAAATGAAAATCTACCTATTAGAAACCTATAAAAACATTCTAATAAAAGCAATCGGCTACAGCTTCGCCGCTTGGATTCTGATTTTTACAGGCATAATGGTGACAAAAGTGTTGCCGTATTTGACATTTGAAAGAGCGATAAATTTTCTCGGCACGAAACCCAATCAACTGCTTGACCGAAGTTATTTTATGTGGGCGTTTTA
>JAYTMI010000689.1:0-3345 GCA_043728625.1 Saprospiraceae bacterium
ATGTCGGGTTATGTACAGATATTGAGATAGTTGATAGTGTGAACATTGAACATGCCCGAAAATGATTGACAAAAAAGGAGTTGAAATTCAACTCAAAAAATCAATTATCCATTATTAACTAAAAAAAACGGCTAAATGGTTGTGTGACAACTGTTTAGCCGTTTTTTTTATGTTTTTTACTGAGGGGGGGAACTTCTCATAAAAATTTATCAACTTTACAGCAAAAAACAACAAAAATGGATAAATCAACCTTACGCAGCCAAAATTGGTTTGGCAAAACAGGAAAAGACGGTTTCATCTACCGCGCATGGATGAAAAATCAAGGGATTCCGAAAGACTTTTTTGAAGGAAAACCGGTCATTGGCATTTGCAATACATGGTCGGAGTTGACTCCTTGTAATGCGCATTTCCGCGATTTAGCAGAAGCAGTTAAAAAAGGCGTATTGGAAGCGGGTGGTTTTCCAGTGGAGTTTCCTGTCATGTCTTTGGGCGAAACTTTGATTAAACCAACTGCCATGTTGTACCGCAACTTGGCGAGTATGGATGTTGAGGAATCCATACGCGCCAATCCGATTGACGGTGTTGTGCTGTTGTGCGGTTGCGATAAAACAACACCTTCGCTCGTCATGGGTGCGTGTAGTGTGGATATTCCAACGATTGTCATTTCAGGAGGTCCGATGCTCAAAGGACATTGGAAAGGTAAGGATATTGGCACTTCTGATGTCTGGCGGTTCGATGTGGCGCATAAATTAGGCGAAATTACACAAGCAGAATTTGTAGAAGCAGAGGCGTGTATGGCACGGACACAAGGACATTGTGCGGTCATGGGTACGGCTTCGACGATGGCAACAATGGTAGAAGCACTGGGTTTGTCATTGCCAAACAATGCTTCGATTCCTGCGGCGGATGCACGGCGTAAAGTCATTTCTCAATTGTCGGGTCGTCGCATTGTGGACATGGTTAAAGAGGATTTAAAACTCTCAAAAGTATTGACACGTGAGGCTTTTGAAAATGCGATTATGGTCAATGCGGCAATTGGAGGCTCAACCAATTTTGTCATTCATCTTTTGGCAATTGCTGGACGTATTGGCGTTGATTTGACGATTGATGATTTTGATAAATGGTCGCAAAATATACCTCTTTTAGCCAATATTCAGCCTTCTGGTGCGCATTTTATGGAAGATTTGTACTATGCAGGTGGTTTGCCTGCAGTCATAAAAGAGATGAAAGGCATCCTTCATAACGATGTCATAACGGTAACAGGAAAATCAATGGGTGCAGTTTGCGCCGATGCAGAAGCCTATAATGCGGACGTTATCGCTACGATGGAAACGCCTTTCAAACCTGAATCGGGCATCGTTGTCGTGCGGGGTAATCTCGCGCCAAATGGTGCGGTGCTGAAACCTTCGGCGGCAAGTCCTGAATTGTTGACGTATCGTGGACAAGCTGTTGTTTTTGAAACTATTGAAGATTATCATGCACGTATCGAAGACCCTGATTTGGAAATTGACGAAAAGAGTATTATGGTTTTGAAAAACGTTGGACCAAAAGGTTATCCTGGTATGGCAGAAGTTGGGAATATGGCTTTACCTAAGAAACTGTTGCTCAAAGGTGTAAAAGACTTGGTGCGTATTTCCGATGGACGTATGAGTGGTACGGGTTTCGGCACTGTCGTTTTGCATGTGTCTCCCGAAGCGGCAGATGGTGGCAATTTGGCATTGGTAAAAAATGGCGATTGGATTAAACTAGATGCACCCAATCGGAGTTTAACGTTGGAAGTTTCAGATGAGGAATTGGCAGAACGCCGCAAAGTTTGGCAACCTTTTGATTTGAAATTGAATCGAGGATATGCCCATTTATATGTGAATAATGTCGAACAAGCGCATTTAGGGGCTGATTTTGGTTTCTTACGCGGTGGTTCGGGAAGTATTGTAACACGGGATTCGCATTGATAAAGCGTTGGTTATCAATGAAATACTGAGGGGGCGATTCGAAGGTATAGTAGATGGAGATCTGAATAGTTATTTTTATTTTGAAAAAAATGAACAAAAGCTATTCAAATTTCTTTCTACTATACCTTTTTAATAAGGACAAAATATCATTTTTTATCATAAAAAACAATCAAAATCATGCAAATCAAAAGAAGAGCTACTGCCGTATGGAACGGTTCAGGCAAAGATGGTACTGGACAATTAACCACTCAAAGTGGTGTTTTAAAGGACTCACAATATGGCTTCAAATCTCGTTTTGCCGATGGTATCGGTACAAACCCTGAAGAGTTGATTGCCGCAGCACATTCAGGCTGTTTTTCAATGAAATTGGCTTTCAATTTACAAGAAGCAGGTTTGACGGCGGATGAAATCCAAACAACGGCTGTTGTTATTTTAGAAAATGGCGGGATCAATCAAATTGATATGACGACATCCGTAAAAGCAGAGGGTTTAACAGTTGAAAAATTGGAGGAATTAGCCATAAATGCTAAGGAGAATTGCCCGATTTCTAAACTCGTTAATGCGAATATCTCTTTGGCTATCAATTTGTTATAAGAATTGTTTTTGGATATTGCTGGCGTGATTTCAAATCACGCCAGCAATTTAGTTTAAATCACCCCCTCAGTATTTTTGGCATATTCCGTTCAATCGCAAACCCCAAACCCACACCTATTATATAACACACTAAATCAGTCCATAAAAAGCCAGACCCTAAAACGAGTACACCTATTGTCGTCGCTCTGGCGGCATTTATCCAATTACTTTGATAGCGTTGTGAAAACTCGATAACAAAACACCATATTGTTGTTATTAAGGCATTGATGAAAAGTGTTTTACGAATAAATAAAAATCGGAAAATGAAGTAAAACATCGTTGCCCAAAGGACATCGCCTAAGTAAAGAAAAACCCATGAACTTGGTGCGGAAAACTTGCGTGAAGCCAGTCCTAATATCATGATAATGGCTACAACGGGAATGTAGAGTTGTCTCTTTGCCATCTTGTTTAATGTTTAATTTTTATGTTTTGATATAAATATTGAAATTATATAAAACGAAAACATGAGTCATCCCGAATTTCGTTGTTATTAGAATTTGGATGACTCATGTTGTTTATAAAAAAGTATTTAGTTAATGACTATTTTCTTAGAAACAGACTTCCCATCTGCTTGTATTTGAACATTGTAATAGCCTTTTGACAAATGAGCGATGTTGATTTTGCTTGTTTTTTCAGTTAATTGTTTAATCAACAAAACTCTACCGTTGATGTCTGTCATTGTCATTTGTGCATTGGCAACATCAGCAAGGTCAATATTCAATACCTCTTTTGTTGGATTCGGAAACACGTTGACAGCAAT
>JAYTMI010000690.1:0-16341 GCA_043728625.1 Saprospiraceae bacterium
AAATTATGCCGCTTCAAAGAAATGGGATTTGTCGGCAAATTTCGTTTTTGCAACAGGCAATACATTTACACCATTAAAACAACTGTATTTCATAGACCAAAAACTGAATATCGAATATGGTGACCGCAATTCACTGCGTTTGCCGAGTTATCATCGCGCCGATTTCGGAGCAACTTATACGCCCAAACCCGATAAAACGGGCTTTAAATCAAGTTGGACTTTTTCGATCTATAATTTCTACAATCGTTGGAATCCATTTTTTGTCTATTATGATATTCAACAATCGTTTGAAAAAGGAACGGCTAAAGCGACAGCGCAACAAGTGACAATTTTTCCGATTATTCCTTCCATAACGTGGAATTATAAATGGCAGCAAAAAAAGAAGCAGTAAAAAGCAGTCTTGTACAGAAAAGTCAAGTCTTCAAAGTTTTATAGCAATATAAAAGGAAAACCTGTTAATTTTGGGATTGTATAAATTAAATATCAAAAAAAGGACGTTTTGAAAAACAATCTTTTCTTGTAGCTAAATCGTTTTGTCCATTCAAACACCTAAGCGTATGAAACTATCTCCGCATTTTAGCTTATTGCCTGCTGTTTACCATAAGCAGAATAGATTTTTTGAACAGGAAGTCGAAAAAACGCTTTCTCATTCGAAGCGGTGGGATATACTCCATGCCTCTTGTCTTTTGCCTCTTGCCTTTTGCCTTTTTTTTACCCCCCTCAGTATAAAGGCACAAAACTGCAATGGTATGATTTCTGACAACCGATTGGTTGGCAATACACATTATTTATATACCGTCAATATGACGCTGATTTTTCGAGGTGACTATACCTACGAAATGGAATTTTTTAACAATGAAAAGGGTATTTCAGCGCGTATTACTTCAAAAAACGGCGTTGAATTTAATCAAGGCGACGAAATGATATTCGTTGATGCCAATAATACGCGTAAGACCTACCGCTTTATAGAAATGGGTGATGTTAAAGGGCGTACATATCAAAATGTTTTGCAATTGGACATGGCAGCCGTCACATGGTTTTCAGAAAATATAACAACGACGTTTTATATATTGAGTAAAGCGAGCTACGAGATGCGGAAGTTTACGATCCCTGATAATCGTCAAATTGATTTCAAAAACTTAGCGTTGTGTTTTATGCAAAGTCTTGATAAATCGAAGGTGAAAAATATAACAGTTAATACAGAATCGGGTGGTTTTAAACCACAAGCGCAGGCTACGACAGGCGGTACTAACACAACAGGCAGCTCAATAGTTGTTAGGAAAGCCGATATTTCGCAACTGAATGATCAGGAATTGGCAGATTTGCGGAAAGAATTGGCTGAAACAAAAGACAAAATTCGTTCTGAAATCGCTGATGAAAGAGAAAAAGGGTCACGTGAGAAGCAGAAAATCCAAGAGGATGTCATGGCTTCGCGTCAAGTAGCAGAACAGAAAAAAGCAGAATTTGCAAAGGAAATAGTTGAAGCTCGTCAACGGTCACAAGTGATGATTGACTCAGCAGGTCGCCAATTTGCGGATATGGTCGCCGAAAGTCAAAAGCGCGCCAGTGCGGAAATGGATAAAATCGCTAAATCTGTTGGCGAAGCCCGACAAAGGGCAGGACAAGAAATTCAAAAAGCGCAATTAGAGTCTGCCAAAGAAGTAGCGGCTGCCCGTGAGAAAGCAGCGGCTGAAATCAAATCTACACAAGAAAAATTGGCAGAAGCCAAGCAAGCCTACGCCGACGAGGTCGCTTCTGCTCGTGAAAGTGCTACTGGAGAGTTAAAACACATCAGAGAAGAAACCATAAAGACCGTAACAGATGCTCGCGCTTCGGCTAAAGTCGAGCGTGAGAGAACTGTTGAAGAAGTGGGCTCAGCTAAAAAAACGGCGGCTGAGGTTATTTTGAAAACACAAGTGGACGCCGCTGACTCTGTCGCTCGAGTACGCGAAAGGGCTGTTTTGGAAAAACAGCGCATCGCTTTTGAACTGGCTGAATCGCGCCGAAAAGCCGCAGAAGAAAAAGCAACGATTCAACAGAATTCAGCATCTGAAGTCGCTGAAATAAAAGAGAATGTTGCTAAACAAAAAGAAGCTTCTGCCATAGAAGTCGCTGAATCACGCAAAAAAGCCGCAGAAGTCATTTCTCGAACCAATGAACAAGTAGCCATGCAACAAGAACGTGCTAAGTCTGTTGTTGATTCGGTTCGTCAAAAAGAAAGCCAAGAAGTCGCAACTGCTCGCGAAAAAGCATCTGCTGAAGTTACGAAGTCGCAACAAAGTTTGCAAAATTATATCGCACAAATTCGTGCAAAGGCTGATAGTATTCGCCAAGCTCAAACGCAAGAAGTCGTCGCAACGCGGCAACGTGCAGCAGAAGAAATTGCAAAAACGCAAAAGCAAGCAACTGAACAGATACAAACAGCAGCCACGAAGATTGAAGAAGCCAAGCAAGTGTATGCCAAAGAAGTCAATACAGCGCAAACAACGGCGCAAAAACGTATGTTAGAGATTCAAAAAGAAGCAGAAACCCGTATTTCAGAAGCCAAATCCAAAGAGCAGGAGTTACTCAATATTACGGCAAAAGAAGTACAAGATGCCAAGCAAAGGGCGGTTGCGGAAGTCGTCAAGACCCAAGAAGCATCTGCTAAGGAAATAGCTAAAATTAAAGAAAAAGAAGCCCTCGAAACGCAAGAATCGTCCAAACGTCTTTCGGAGGTTAGGCGTTCTGCTGCTGAAAATTATGCGAAAATTCAGACAGCGGAAGCTGAAGCGATTCGGACAGTCCGTGAGAATGCGGCAAAAGAAAAAGAAAAAACGGCTATTGAAGTCTCTCAAGCCCGTCAAAGTGCCGCAGCATTAATCGCCCAAACGACTGATGCAGCACAAAAAGATGTCAAGTCTATTCGTGAACAAGCGGCGGCGGCAGTTAAAGAAATTCAAGACAATGCTGAAAAGAAAAAGCAAGACATCGCTCGACAAGTCGCTGAAACGGAACTAAAAGCACGACAAGAACAGGACTCTGTCCGTCAACGTGCGGCATTAAACGTACTCAATACACAAAAAGAAGAAGCGGCAAAAAAACAACAATACGCCAACGAAGCCAACGAAGCCCGTGTTAAAGCACAAGAGGAAATAAGTAAAGCACAAAAAGAAAGTTCTGATAACATCTATCAAGCTAAGCAACAAGCCGCCGAACAAATTCAAAAAGTGAAAGAAGAAACGGCTGCTGAAATTCAAAGAATGAAAGAAGAAATTAAAAAACAAGAAGCAATTTTGAAAAAACTCAAAGAAGATATAGATAAAAAAAGTACCAAAGGGCAATAATGAAATGGTGAATGGTGAATGGTGAATTTGCAAAACGAATTAATCAATAAACAATACTAAAATATGAATTTTAAGGATAAAAAAGTTTGGATAACAGGCGCATCATCAGGCATAGGCGAAGCACTCGCTTATGCGTTTGCGAAGGAAGGCGCACAACTTGTATTGTCGGCAAGGAACGAAACAGAATTAGAACGTGTGAGAGCAAACTGCCAAGGTGCGACTTCTGTTGAAGTGTTAAATTTAGATATCGGCGACCATGATTCGGTTTTTAAAAAAGCAGAAACTCTATTGAGTCGCATTGGTGCCGTAGATATTTTGATAAACAATGCAGGATTGAGCCAACGCTCATTAGCAGTTGAGACCGATTTATCCGTTACAAAACGACTACTTGATGTGGATTTGACAGGAACAATTGCTGTGACTAAATCTGTTTTAGGACCTATGATTAAGCAAAAATCAGGGCAAATCGTAGTCATAACAAGTATTATGGGCAAATTAGGCGCGCCTCTACGCTCCTCTTATGCGGCTGCAAAACATGGTTTGCATGGCTATTTCGATACGCTTCGTGCTGAAACCTACAATGATGGCATTCGCGTTTTACTCGTATGCCCAGGCTATGTTCGGACAAATGTTAGTATAAACGCCCTGACAGCAGGAGGTGAAGCACAAGGTACAATGGATGAAGCAACCCAAAATGGCTTTGCACCCGAAGAAGTCGCTGCAAAAATTCTAAAAGCCTTACATCAAGGAAAAGAGGAAATCGTAATCGCCAAAGGAAGGGAACGTTTGGCAACTTATGTGAAGCGATTTGCACCACGTTTATTGTCACGCATGGTTCGAAATGCCAAAACGATTTAAAAAAGAAACGCCCCAAACTATTGATAATCAATAATTTGCGGCGTTTTGTGGTGATGGACGGAATCGAACCGCCGACACATGGATTTTCAGTCCATTGCTCTACCAACTGAGCTACATCACCGACAACTTGTACTTTTGTACGACTAACCTGCTTTATCAGCCAGCTCTTCCTTCAAAAAGCGGTGCAAAGATACGTCTGTTTGTGAATTATCAAAGCGTTTTAAAAAATAAATTTACCTTTCGGAAAAATTCACAAAAATGAGACTTCAACCTTGGCAAGTTATCGCCCTTCCTTTTGGACTCTGGGCAGTTGTTTTTTTCGGTTTAGCCGTTTTCAAAGATGCTGGACATTTGGCAATTTGGGCGACACCCGCCTTCATTGTTTTGGCAGCCACCTATGTTTTAAGTCCACAAATCAATTGGTGGTGGTTTCGACGCAATCCGCCCCCCCTCAGTATAGATGCGACAAAACTGCTTGAAACACATTTTTTGTATTACAAAAAACTATCGCCTGAACTGAAAACACGTTTTCGGAATCGGGTAGAACTTTTTATATTGGGCAATGAGTTTATACGCCCTGTTCGTGCCGACGATTCGGATGCGCAAAGTATGCGGAACAACGTACCCGAAGACTTAAAAGTGGCTGTTGCAGCACTTGCAACACAGGTTTTTTTTGGTAAAACTGAAGTTCCTACAAGTAAGTATGAGCATTTTATACTCTATCCTCATCCCTTTCCGACCCCTCAGTATCCCTACCTTCACACTTCTGAAATCTATGAAGAAGATGGTGTCGTCCTCTTTTCTGCCGACCCGTTGATGATTGGTTTGAACAATCCACAGGCTTTTTTCAGTATTGGGCTTTATGAATTTTCAAAAATTTTCAAAAAAACGACCCCCTCAGTATCAATGCCTATTTTGAGCGAAAATGAGTGGTCTGTGCTTGAAAAAATGAGTGGAATGAATAAAGAAACGATTGCAAAAGTCGTGGGTTTGCCTGAATTTGATGATTTTGGGATTCTGGCACATCACTTTTTCACATTCCCAGACTTGTTCAAATCCTATTCCCCTGATTTGTTTCAGTTGTTAAGCAATATGTTCCATCAAGACCCCACAAACGGCATGAATCCGATTGTTTCTTATTAATATGTTTAAGATTGTGAACAATTCCAATATCACCTTGTTGAAACTAACATGAATAATGGCATTTTAAAAAGTATTACTTCGTTCTTTGGAAACGAAAGCCAATCCGTAAATGATATGACACACCTTAAAGTGGGAGACCCCGCACCGAATTTTTCAGCACTCAATGAAGATGGTAAAAAAATCACGCTTTCAGATTTTCGTGGAAAGAAATTAGCCTTGTTTTTCTATCCTGCCGACGATACGCCGAGTTGTACTGCGGCGGCATGTAGTCTCCGTGACAATTATGATGATTTGAAAGCACAAGGCATAGAAATGCTCGGTGTTAGTCCCGATTCAACAAAAAAGCATGGCAAATTCATTCAAAAATATGAATTTCCTTTCAGCCTTATCGCTGATGAAGACCTAACCGTTTTAAAGGCTTACGGCGTTTGGGGTTGGAAAAAATTTATGGGACGTGAATACGACGGCGTTCACCGCACCACTTTTCTCATTGACGAAAAAGGTATCATCGAACAGGTTTTTGAAAAAGTAAATACCAAAAACCATGCAGCGCAGATTATGGACTCGTTGAACAATTAAGAATAGGTGAAAAGGGTGTGTTACAAACAAAAAATTAGAAAAAGCGATTTTTATACGAAAAATCAAAAAATCAAACAAAAATTTGAAAAACTTTGAATTTAAAAAACAAGGCATGTAACTTAGCGGTTCAGAATTTTAAAATCGTATTGTTATCTTAGAAAACGGCTTTAAACGATACTTTTGCTCAAAACTTACAACATTTCAACTATGACTACCCATTCACGCCGCTATGTATTTTTGGATTTTGATACATTGGTTAATATCAAATTCAAAAAATTAGAAAAAGTCTGCGACAAAATTTTCGTTTTTGTTGGATCTGAAACAACGGATGTTCCCTTTACTCTTGTCCGTGATATGCAAAATATGGGTAATGCCATAAAATGGATAGATGTAGGCGAAACGGCAACACATGATTTGAACTACCATATTTGTTTTCTAATGGGCAAATTACATGAAAAAATAAGTGGCGATGTAGAATTTGCC
The DNA here is from genome assembly GCA_043728625.1 of Saprospiraceae bacterium. Taxonomy (GTDB): domain Bacteria; phylum Bacteroidota; class Bacteroidia; order Chitinophagales; family Saprospiraceae; genus JAAFJT01. Next base: position 6,390 of record JAYTMI010000690.1, read on the forward strand.
ATTTTATCGAATGATGCCGCCTTTGATCCACTCGTCAATTTTATCAATGCTACGGGTAGAAGTTGTTTGCGTATAAAAAATTCTTTATCAGAAAAACCTGCTCCACCGCCCAGAATGGAAACAGCAGCCCCCCTCAGTATAATCCGTATTGAAGACAAAGAGGTCGTTGAATCTAAGCCAGAAACCCATTCCGTACTCGAATCGCTCAATGCCCGACTTTTTGGCGAGCATATCAGCGAGACAGATGATGACGAAAAAGTACAAGCCAATGGTGAGCAAACGCTCATTGACGAAACGGCACGGGAGACCGTCCGCCGCCTTGTCCGTTCAGGCAATCGCCCACAAAATGTTATGATGTTGCGCAATTATATATTACTCCACAATCAAGAGCTGTCATTACATGGCGACGTAGATAAAATCATCGGGCGTTTGAAAGATTCAAGGGAAATAGAACTGCGCAACGAAGCGGTACAATATAATTTTTAAGCATTGCAGACGTGGATTTCTGTGTTTTCCTAAAAAACGTTTATTTTTGCAGAACTTCAAAAGCAGAGAATGTTTTTTTGAAGTTCTTTTTTTATGAAAAATATAAAAATCGCTCATTCCTAATTTTAATTGAAAATCATGGACTTAGAAGAAATTAGTCTGATTATTGAGATTGCAGAAGAGAAAATGGCAGGTGCTATTGAGCATCTTCAACATGAACTCGTCAAACTGCGCACTGGCAAAGCCTCAACCGACATTTTGAATGGTATTATGGTGCCTTATTATGGTGCGCCAACACCCATTCACCAAATTGCAAACATTTCAACAGGCGATGCACGTACCCTCATCATCCAGCCTTGGGAAACAAAAATGCTTGGGGCGATTGAAAAAGGCTTGTTTGAAGCACAACTCGGCATGACACCGCAAAACGATGGACAAATCATTCGTCTCATCATTCCACCCGTTACCGAAGAACGGCGTAAAGACCTTGCGAAAAAAGCCAAACACAGTGGCGAAGAATCTAAAGTTGGTGTCCGCGCTGCTCGTCAAAAGGCGATGGAAGAACTGAAAAAAGCCGTCAAAGCGGGTTTATCAGAAGACATTGGCAAAAAAGAAGAAGCCCATGTGGATAATGTGACCAAATCCTTTATTGAAAAAGTAGATAAAATTGTCGAAGCAAAGGAAAGAGAAATTATGACGGTCTAATAAAAGTCATTTTATTCTTGAAATAAAGAGTCATACCGAGTTTTTAGGGTTGCAAAAAAAAGAGCCTCCTATTATTTAGCGTAACTAAAAATAGGAGGCTCTCATGTATAGAAAGTACTTCAAGAGCAGAAATCATTTTCTATCCATATCTACTAAAACAATACATTTTGCATAAAATGTCACAGTAGCTTTATACTTTTGAGACTGAAAAATTTGAAAGAAATGGACATTCAATTAGCTTCTGATATCAAAGACCTACTCATGGAAGATGGCATGGTTATTCTGCCGGGCTTGGGTGGCTTCACCAGTACCTACAAACCTGCTGTAACAGATGGTGTTATGGGCGTTTTACACCCGCCTTCTTATCATCTCGCGTTTGACCCCAATCAACAGGTCAATGACGGTAAACTGGTTGAGTATATTCGTGACAAATACCATGTCAGCAGCACCGTCGCACAAGAAGCTATTGAGGCTTTCGTAAAAGAAACCAAAAGCCAATTTGACAAAAAAGAAATTGTCATTTTGCCTGAAATTGGTCGTTTATATGTTGATTTTACGCAAAAAATCCAGTTTTTGCCAGCGACAACAAATTTCAATGCCGATACCTTTGGCTTGTCTGCCATAAATTTCTCACCGATTTCTCGGTCAAAACCTGAACCTGTCAAGGCTGCCCCCGTAGAACCCGTTTCTGCGGAAAAACTACCTCAAGCAGAGCCTCCTATTGTGCCTGTATTACCATTGAAAGAGAAAGTAGAAGTGGCTTTTTTAACACCAATTGACGAAGTGCCGCCGCCTTCGATTATTGACAAACCGAAAATGCCAAGCTGGGTGCCCGACAATTGGCGCGACTTTGCACCTGCTATAGCGGTAGCCTTAATCACCCTTCTTGCGATTATTGTTTGGATGAATACTGGAGATAATCAAAATACTGAGGGGGGCAAAAAATTAGAAAACGAAAAGCCTAAAGTGAACGTCAGCCCACGTAACAATACAGGCGCATCGGCTAATACAGATGTTGCGCCCAATTATGGGGCACCGCAGACGCCCACGAACCCACCAAACTACACTATGGACTCGCCGACCGTCTCAAATAATCAGTTTTTTGATGATAAGAAAAAACAAGATGTAACTACAGCCACTAAACCAGAAGCGAGTCAACCTAAACCTTCAAATAGTGCAATCATTGTTATTGGTGGTTTTGCCAATAAATCTAATATCATCAGACTTAAAAAATGGATTACAGAGCAAGGTTATGGTGTCTATGAAAAGAAAAAATCAAGCGGTATAACTGAGGTGGGTTGTGAAATCGGTTACGAAACAAAAGATGAATTAAGTCGCATCGTCAAAAAAATCAAGGCACGTTATGGAGATGAGATAGAAGTTTATAAGAAATAAGGAAAAAACTTATTTGAAAAAAAGTAAACTATTCCGTTTGTGCCTTATCCAAATTCATTATTTTTGGCACTGTATTACTGCACACATCTTTGATTATTCTTTTTTTATAGCAATAAAACGGAAAATTACAATTCTTGCAAAATGAACTCGATTACTGAATCATATATATTTACAACACCTCCTCCGTCCCGAGCTGTTGAGACCTTTTCTAAAACACTTACCTTAGAACTGACGACACCTGTTGACGACCGTCGTCCTGTCTTTGTGGTTGGCAATTTCAATAACTGGAATGTTGATGATACGCGTTTTCAGATGCGTAGGGTTGCAAAAGGACGTTTTGTATTCACTTTTCCTAAGGATATAGCTTTGACACAATCCATACAGTATAAATACTTGCGTGGGGGTTGGGAAAACAAAGAACTGGATGCCTTTGGCAATTCGACAGACAACCGCGTTTTGAAGCATCTTCATGGGTTTGTGAGTGACTTTGTGCCCCGTTGGGCGAATTATGGATTGACGTTTAACCCTGCTTTTTTGCCCAAAATTAAGGTTGTAGATGAAGCGTTCTTTATTCCTCAATTGAAAAAAAACAGACGTGTCGTAGCACTTTTGCCTTATAATTATGACCAACAGCTAGAAAAACGCTATCCTGTACTCTATTTACATGATGCCCAAAATCTATTTGATGATAAAGCCCCCTATGGCAATTGGGGTATTGATAAAAAATTAGCCGTTCTTGCCGAAAAGGGCATGGGCGACATCATCATTGTCGCTGTTGACCACGGCGGTTCGGAACGTGTTGGCGAGTTTTTACCGCCTGTCAATAACCGTCAATTAGGCAAATCAACGGGGCGTAAATATGTCCGTTTCATAGCACAAACCTTGAAAAAATACATTGATGAGCAGTTTAGGACGCTTCCGGAAAGGCTTCATACGGGTATGGGTGGCAGTTCGATGGGCGGTTTAATTACGATTTATGCAGCTCTGATGTACCCCTCAGTATTTGGACGACTGATGATTTTTTCGCCATCTTTATGGGCAATGCGAAATGTACCTTTTAATACGATCCGGTTTTTACAACCCAGCCCGACTAAAATCTATGCTTATGCTGGGGGTATGGAAGGTTCGAGTATGGTACCTAATATTGAGCATTTTCAACAGAGCCTCAAAGTTCAAGGCTTTGACGAGACAAAAGTACAGTTCAAAAAATCCATTGACCCACATGGTTTGCACAATGAAAGACGTTGGGGCGAAGAGTTTCCGAAAGCCGTAGAATGGTTGTTTTTTTCGTAAAAAAGACAATAGATTTCGCTTCCTTTCAACTGCCAAAATTTATCATTTTTTTTAGGATACCTTAAAAATGGCACATGGCAGTTGTTTATTGATATTTTATTTTTAAATTTGTACGAAATGGGCATATAATATTAAACATAATAAATTTTGAGCTTAAAAAAACTTATTTAAAAACCCATAAAACCTTGTCTTGTCGGCGCATGAAAATTTCAATCTATAAAACTTTCAATACTGAAAACTTTGGCACAGTCATCATACCGATACTGAAAAATGACACTATAACTGGAACGCTTGAAGCCATTGGAACGACATTCAATATCGCTGCAGAGCGATTAAAATCCGATTTCAAAGGCGATATCAAGGAAATGACCTATTTTTATAAGGGCTACACACGCATTTACCTTCTTGGCTTGGGGGAAAAACCTAACAGCAACGATGTCCTTTTGGCTTTTAGAAACCTTTCTTTTTCTCAAAAATCGAAGTTTAATGGTGGGCAAATTGCGCTCGATTTTATACATGCCAACTTCGATGAAAACGCCTTTTTAAAATCTGCGGTCAACGGTACTTTGCTCGGTTCATACCGTGTCGGTCTCTACAAATCTGATAACAATAGTCCACATCCACTCTCAAAAGAAGATGCAGAATTAACGATTTTTGTTAAAAATAATGTCGAAAACGCAGAAATAATCACCCGTCAAGCTGTTATGTCCGCCGAAACCCAAATTCAAATTATGGATTTGGTCAATGCAGCCCCCAATTACAAGACCCCTCAGTATCTCGCTGAATGGGCAATCAATTCTGGCAAAAAACACGATTACAGCGTCACCGCTTTCGATAAAAAAGAATGTATTGAAAAGGGATTAAAAGCCCTCCTGTCTGTCAACGCAGGTAGTGAGCATGAACCACGTTTTATCATAATGGAATACAAACACCCGAATGCCAAGAAGAAAGTGGGTTTGATTGGTAAAGGTGTGACATTCGATACAGGCGGCATCAGCATTAAGCCTTCGAATAATATGTACCTCATGAAATCCGACATGGGTGGCGCAGCAGCTGTACTCGGTACGATGGAATTGGTAGCTAAACTCAAACTGCCCGTTCATCTCATTGGCATCGTTCCCGCCACTGAAAACATGGTGGACGGGGCAGGCACACGTCCAGGCGATGTTATAGACTCCTATTCAGGTAAAACAATTGAAGTCATTGACACCGACGCAGAAGGACGGCTTGTTCTCGCCGATGGTTTGGCTTATATGAAAAAGCAATTCAATCCAGATGTTATGATAGATTTAGCGACTTTGACAGGCAATGTCGTTACGTCTTTAGGTTATAATGCTGCTGGATTATTCTCTAATAACGACGAATTAGCGACCGCGCTCGCAAAAGCAGGTGACGCAACAGGCGAACGTTTGTGGCGTATGCCCATGTGGGAAGCCTATTTCGAGGACATGAAATCCGATGTGGCAGACATCGCCAATCTCAGCAGTAAACCCGTAGCAGGCGCAATTACAGCCGCCAAGTTTCTCGAATTTTTTATAGATAATCATACTTCTTGGGCGCATTTGGACATCGCCGCGATGGCGATAGTTGCCTCTGAATTGGGCACGCACCGCAATGCCACTGCTTATGGTGTTCGGTTGTTAACGGAGTATGTTGATTCGGTGTCTCGGGATTAGTTATTGGTTGAGTGGGGATTGGTTATTCGTGATTAGGAAATAACAAGTAACCAATCACCAATAACAAGTAACCAATCACCAATAAATTTGCAAAACGTTTTGCCATAAAATATTAAGAACTTACTTTTGCGGCATGTTCGGATTTCGACCAACTTTTCATTAAAATAATAAAAAAAAATATGGCTAGTAATGATTTAAATTATGGCAAAAAAGGCTGGTGCTTTGGTTATTTCCTCATCGCTATCGTCCTTTTTGTTATTCTTGTTGCCTATATCTTAAATGGCAATATGAATAGCGTTCCAGTTGTGAAGTGAAAATTCTATTTATGAATATCTAACGATGAAGCTCGTTATGCACAACACATCCAAAAGGCAGTTGATACTGAGGGGGCATCACTCCAAGTATTAACTGCCTTTTGATTTTTATAAACGACAGAAAATACTCCTAACAATCAATGACGAAAATGTATAACAACTTGATAATCAGGCTATTTCTTTCGATTTTATGCCTTACCCAGATGGAAAGTCTAAGGGCAGCCGATGCGCAACAAGTTTTCGCAGAAGCCAATCAAGCCTATCAAGAAGGCAACTATCGTATTGCAGCCGATGGTTATGAAAGCATCCTAAAAAGTGGCAATGTGTTCTCAAAAGAACTGTTTTTTAATTTAGGGAATGCTTATTTTCGGCTCAACCAAATCGGTTTGTCGCTGCTAAATTATGAACGCGCTCTGCGGCTTGACCCGACTGATGTGGATATTCAACAGAATCTCGTTATCGCACGAACGCGGGTGAGTGATGATATTGAACATATAACGAGCGTCTTTTTCATCCGTTGGTGGCACAACCTTCGTGGGGCATTTCCAGCAGACACTTGGGCAACATTTGGTTTGTTTTTTTTATGGTTAGGAGCTATTGGTTTCGCATTTTGGCTTTTGGACAACGAGAGGCATCGAAAAAAATACGGTTTTGTTACGGGTTTAACCGCCATACCCCTCAGTATTTTCCTGTTTTTACTCGCACAAACGGCTGCTTCAGTGATGAAAACGCCTTATGGTATCGTCATTAACCATGAAACCGCCTTGAAAAATGCACCCGACCCAAACGCTACCACTGTTAACAACCTGCACGAAGGTTTAAAAATCGAAATATTAGACACCATTGGCACAATGACTAAAGTTAAATTGCCAAACGGTGAAGATGGTTGGTTACCAACAACGGATGTTGAAAAGATATGAGTTTTACTGAGGGGGCAATTTTCATGCTAACTACTCAGGTGTCTTTTCCACAAAATACCGTACCCCACGCCCTTTCCCAACTTGCACTAACAAGCGTCTTTCTACCAATATAGAAAGGTCTCGTTTGATTGTCGGACGAGCAATATCGGGTAATGATTTCATTAAATCGGCTATTTGCATAGGTTGGTTATCTTTTACAATATCTATGACTTGCTTTTGACGTTCATTCAAATAGCCTTTTGCTTCATTATAAGTTTTCCGCTTTTCAGTGAGTTCTTGTGTCAATGTCAATAGGCAATCCAAGAAGAAAAGTAACCACTTTTCTATTGTTTCATTGGTTTGACCATGTTTTTGTTGCCCATCCATTAAAGTACGATAATAGTCTCGCTTACGCTCCTCTATTAGGTTCTCAAAAGAACAATATTGTACAAAATCATAATTCTTTTTTAGTAACAACATAGTCGTTAACAACCGGGACAGTCGCCCATTACCGTCTTGAAAAGGATGAATGGACAAAAACTCGTAAATAAAAACAGCTATAATAAGGAGTGGATGTAATTCGTCCGCTTCAAAAACACGGTTTGTCCAATCTGTCAACCCTTCCATAGCCATTGGTGTGAGATGCGGTGCTGTCGTATTGAACACAATATTCGTCGTGCCACCGGGTGAAGTGGCGACGACTTGATTGCTTAAATTCTTATACGTACCACGATGCCGTTGGTCTTTGTCGCTGTGCCGCAAAAGATGTCCATGCAATTGCTTAACGTAATTTTCAGTAAGTGGAATGGATTCAAAATCGTCTATTATCAACTCTAAAACTTCATAATAGCCAACAACTTCCTGTTCATCACGCGTTTTCAGTTGCGTAATTTTCATGTTTTTCAGTACGGATTCCACTTCATTATTAGTCAAAGTTGAACCTTCTATACGAGTAGAAGAACCTGTACTTTCAATCATCGCTTGCATTTTCATCTGTTTCAAAAACAGTATTTCGCCGGTTTGCTCTAGATGCCAACGACTTTGAAAAGCGTCAATCGCAGTGATTTTTTTTAATATAGATTGATTAGTTGCAAAATCAAATTGAAGTCTCGATTCCATATCTTTTGAATTAGTCCTAATTTGTTTAAATATTAGCCAATTACGAGCCGCAAATTATCCAATAATTTTTTAAATTAGCCAATTATGAGCCACAAATTATCCAATAATTTTGCAGATTATCCAATTATGAGCCACAAATTATCCAATTAATATTTGGCAAGTGCTTTTTTGATAAAAACAAGGCTTTATACTGAGGGGGGCTTTTGTTTGAAGTTATTCAAAATTAAAAACATTTTTTTAGAAAAAATATTCAAAATAAACGATTTGTTGGCGTAAATTTGAGGTTCAAAAAATAATTTTGATAGACTATGGATTTCAAACTTGTTTCCAATTACGTACCAACAGGCGACCAACCAGAAGCCATTGCGCAACTGACAGAAGGCATCTTGAAAGGAGATAGAGCACAGGTTTTGCTCGGTGTTACAGGCTCGGGTAAGACATTTACGATGGCGAATGTCATTCAAAATTTGAACCGCCCAACCTTGATTTTGACGCATAATAAGACCTTAACAGCACAGTTGTACGGTGAATTCAAGCAGTTTTTCCCACACAATGCCGTCGAATACTTCGTTTCTTATTACGATTATTACCAGCCTGAATCCTACATTTCGGTCAGCGATACCTATATCGAAAAAGATATGCAAATCAATGAAGAAGTGGATAAGCTGCGGCTTCGGGCGACGAGTTCGGTGCTGTCTGGACGGCGTGATATTATCGTAGTTGCCTCTGTATCATGCATTTATGGTATGGGCAATCCCGAAGATTACGAGTCAGGTATTATCCGTATTTACAAAGGTTTGGTTGTTTCACGCAATGCGTTTTTGTACTCATTAGTCCAAAGTTTGTACTCGCGAACTGAGGGGGAGCTTGGGCGCGCGATGTTTCGTGTGCGGGGCGATACGGTTGATATTAATTTGCCTTATGTGGACTATGGCTACCGCATCGTCTTCTTTGGCGACGAAATTGAAAGCATTGATATGATAGATGTGGAATCAGGGCAGCGTGGCGAATCTATGGACACCGCCGCCATTTTCCCCGCCAATCTTTATGTCACTTCCAAGGAGTTTATCCACGAAGCGATTCGCCAGATTCAAGACGAATTGTACGAGCAAATTCAATATTTCAAGCGCGAAGGCAAGTCATTTGAAGCCAAACGTATCGAAGAGCGTACGAACTTCGACCTCGAAATGATTAAAGAACTCGGCTACTGTTCGGGTATCGAAAACTATTCACGTTTTTTTGACCGTCGAAAAATGGGCGATAGACCGTTCTGCTTGCTCGATTATTTTCCTAATGATTACATCATGTTCGTGGACGAAAGCCATGCCACGATGCCGCAAATCCGTGGTATGTGGGGCGGCGACCGTGCGCGCAAGCAAAGTTTGGTCAGTTATGGCTTTCGTTTGCCGAGTGCGATGGACAATAGACCCTTGAATTTCAATGAGTTCGAGAGTATGATTAATCAAGTTGTGTTCGTTTCGGCAACGCCAGCCGACTATGAATTGGAAGTTACTGAGGGGGTCGTTGTTGAGCAAATTGTCCGTCCGACAGGTCTGCTCGACCCACCGATTGAGGTGCGTCCGTCCATCAATCAAGTAGATGATTTATTAGATGAAATTCGCAACCGTATTGAAAGCAATGAGCGGGTTTTGGTAACAACACTCACCAAACGGATGTCCGAAGAATTGTCAAAATATTTAGCAAAATTGGACATTAAAGTGCGTTATATTCATTCAGAAGTGGATACGATGGAGCGCATGGAAATACTGAGGGATTTGCAATTAGGCGATTTTGACGTATTAGTTGGTGTCAATTTGCTTCGTGAAGGCTTGGATTTGCCCGAAGTATCGCTCGTTGCCATTTTAGATGCCGATAAAGAAGGTTTTTTAAGAAACGCTCGGTCTCTGACACAAACAGCAGGACGTGCCGCCCGTAATGTCAACGGATTAGTCATTTTTTATGCCGACAAAATCACGGACTCTATGCGTCGAACGATGGACGAAACAAGCCGTCGGCGCGCTATCCAAATGGCATATAATGAAGAAAATGGCATCACGCCACGCAC
>JAYTMI010000691.1:0-1539 GCA_043728625.1 Saprospiraceae bacterium
TCATCATAAACGCTGGCTAACTGGGTGTATAGATTTGGCATTGTTTAACAGCCACAATTTATTGATTTTGAAACCTTTAGGAACATGGTAAAAATCTATTTCCGCCGTTGTGCCAAACCACGTAAGCCTAAGGGGTCTTCTTTTCCAAACTGATACAAGGCGTTTTGAATACAGGGATCTGATTCATTCAAAATGCCATAATAACCTTCATCGCCAAACAACTGCCGAGCAATTCGGGCTTTTATCAAACGACGTAAAGGTTCTTTGACACCCAATATTTGATTCCAAACACTTTGGACATTGTGGCGTTCCGCATATTTCAAAAATTCAGAAAATGAATAATCGGTTACTTTGAAATTGCGCTGAAACTCCTGCCAATTACTGAATTTCAATTCTTTTTGATGCCCTCTATAGTATTGAAAAGCATATTCAGAAGCCCAAGTTTTGGCATTTTGATAATACTCATTTTTCAAATAAGGCTCGATGGGAATAAAAACATCGGGCGTAATGCCGCCGCCACCATACACCCAACGCCCACTGGCTGTTCTAAAACGTGTTGTGTCAATCCTAACAATACTGTCTTCGCTGCTCAACTCGCCTTTTCCATAGCGATTATCGTACTCTTTTTCGTATTGCATTCTGGTTTTACCTTTATACGGCTTCTGTATGCTCCTACCAATCGGCGTATAATAACGTGCCACCGTCAACCGCAATTCAGAGCCATCACGTAATTCATAAGGCTCTTGAACCAGTCCTTTGCCAAAAGTGCGTCGCCCAATGATGATGCCTCTATCCCAATCCTGCACGGCACCTGCGATGATTTCACTTGCCGAAGCAGAGCCTTCATCCGTCAAAACAGCGACTTTACCCACTTTATAGCGTTGTCTGCCCGTCGTTTTATATTCATTTTGATGCACCGTCCGCCCTTTGGTCATCACCAGTAGTTTATCTTTCTCTTGAAAAAGTTGAGACAAAATGTCCACTGCTTTATCGAGATACCCGCCAGGATTGCCGCGCAAGTCAATAACCAAGTCCTTGACCCCTTTTTTTTCAAAAAGAAACTCCATGGCTTGCATAAACTCCTGCGATGTATTGGAGCTAAAACGAATTATCTTGATGTATCCTGTTTTTTCATTCAATACCGAAGCACCATCCACACTGTGAACAGGAATGCGGTCACGTTCTATTGTTATAACACGTGGGCGTAAGTCGCCTTCCCTCAAAATCGTGAATTTGATTTGCGTACCCCGTTTCCCATGCAATTTGCCATTGAGCCAACGTTGGTCTTTGCCTATGGCAGAAGAGTCACCTATGCCGACGATTTTATCACCTGACATCAAGCCTGCTTTAGATGCGGGTCCATCAGCCAACGGGGTCACAACGGTAATCGTATCGCCAAAATTCAAGGTTTCGATGCCAATGCCTTCATATTCGCCGTCGAGTTCTTCATTAACCTTCGATAATTCATTGAAAGGGATATAAACCGAATGCGGGTCGAGTTCCTGCAAAATATTATTGATGGATTTGTCAACCAGCAAA
>JAYTMI010000692.1:0-11243 GCA_043728625.1 Saprospiraceae bacterium
GAAATGGTTGAGGAAATTGTGAACAACGGTTTTGCCTACGAAGCCAACGGCTCGGTATATTTCGATGTGCCAAAATTCATTCAAGTCAAAGGTACTTATGGCAATTTGTCAGGGCGTATCGTAGAGGATTTGATATCAGAAACGCGTGATAATCTCAAAAAACAAGACGAAAAACGTCATCCAGCCGATTTTGCGATATGGATGAAGGCTTCGCCTGAACATCTGATGCGTTGGAAATCGCCTTGGTCAGTCGGTTTTCCAGGCTGGCATTTAGAGTGTTCAGCGATGAGTCGTAAATACTTGGGCGAAACGTTTGACATTCACGGTGGCGGTAACGATTTGAAGTTTCCACACCATGAAAACGAAATCGCACAAAACGTCGGTGCTTGCAATCACAGCGGTGCAAAACTGTGGATGCACGCCAATATGTTGCTGTTAAATGGTAAAAAAATGTCAAAATCGGATGGCAATACCATTTCTCCGCCACAGCTTTTTACAGGCAATTCGGAACACGTTACCAAAGGTTATTCGCCTATGGTTGTTCGTTTTTTCATGCTTCAAGCCCATTATCGCTCGACGCTTGACATCACTGATGAGGCTTTGCAAGCGGCTGAAAAAGGCTACAAACGTTTGATGGAATCTTATAAGATTTTGCAAACCTTACCCCTTAAAGGTGGCAGCGAAACAGATTTAGACAAAGAAGTTAATACATTGATTGACAGCGCATTAGAAGACATGAACGACGACTTCAATGCACCTCGTGCCTTGTCTCGTTTGTTTGAATTAAGCTCTAAAATCAATGCTTTCAAGGGTGGACAGCTCGATTTGGCTCAAATTACTGAGGGGTCATTAGCGCGTTTGAAACAGGTTTTTAACGATTTTATTTTCACTATTTTTGGCTTAACAGACGAATCAGCTTCTGGTGAAAATGGTCAATCAAGCCTTGAAGGTGTCATGCAGTTGGTGATTGACCTACGAGCGCAAGCACGGACATCAAAAGATTGGGCAACTTCGGATAAAATTAGAGATGGCTTGAAAGCGGCTGGTATTCAGTTGAAAGATGGGAAAGAAGGAACGAGTTGGACAAAAGAATAAATTACTTTTTATAAAAAGAAAATCATGATTCGAAATAATATGAAATGGATTATCGGCTTCCTACTACTTGCCTTCGTCGGCACAACTTTGTCGCCGCTTGTTTGCAGCAGTGATGCCCCATCTTCAAATACGGTGACAGAAAAACCATTACCTGATATTGTCATTCCTAAGTTCAATCCCGATACGGCTTATGTTTTTACTGAAAAGGTTGTCTCTTATGGCACTCGTGTAACGGGTTCTGCAAATGCCGTAAAAGTACGTGCATGGATTGTTCAGCAATTTAAACAGTATGGTGCAGATATTATTGAGCAGCCTTTCAAAGCCAAAACCTATGATGGTAAAACCTTCAATGCTGTCAATATCATCGCCCGCACAAACCTCAGTGCCACAAACCGTATCCTGCTTTCAGCGCATTGGGACACTCGCCCGTTTGCAGACCAAGACTCGACAAAGAAAAATGAACCCATTTTAGGTGCAGACGACAGCGGTTCAGCTATCGGTATGTTGTTAGAAATAGCACGGCAGTTGCAACAGACCCCCCTCAGTAATGTGGGTGTTGATTTCGTTTTGTTTGATGCGGAAGACTATGGCGAAGCGGACAAAGAGAACAAAGAAGGCACTTGGTGTCTCGGTTCACAACATTGGGCAAAAAACCTGCACGTCGCGGGCTATACAGCTAAATATGGTATCAACCTCGATATGGCAGGCGCACGCAATGCTCGATTTACGAAAGAGGCTTTTTCAATGAAATTTGCTTCGCAAACCGTTGAAAAGGTTTGGCGGGTAGGTCGTTTTTTAGGCTACACTCAACTTTTTGTTGATGAAGCTTCACGCGGACCAATATTGGACGACCATTATTTTGTGAATACATTGGCTAAAATTCCGACAATTGACATCATTAATCACCCAACAGATAGTTATTTTGGAAAATATTGGCATACTCATAATGACAATATGAGTGTCATTGACAAAGAGACTTTACGCGGCACAGGTCAAACAGTATTAAGTGTTTTGCATTATGAAAATGCAGGTGCGTTTGCTTATTAATGTGTTTTGATTAATGGGTTTTGTCATTAAGAAAAGTCAAATTTTTGTAATAAAATTAAAGCCCATAAAACACATTTTTTTTCCCAATCGTTGTAATACCATGTATTAAGTCAGAAAAACGAAACAATGTTTTTTCAAAAAAAACAGCGTTAAATGAACTAAAAGCGACGTTAATGCGTTTTCATATTATTGTATGATAAAATAAAATAGGCAAAACGTTGTCACAATTCAAAGATTAGTTAATGAGGTGTTAATAACCTTGTTTTTTAAAATACTTTTAGTGAAACTTGCGTCTAATAAAGTGAAATTCAGTTTTCACAATAAAAATAAAAGTCTAATATTCGACTATAAGAATTTATGTTCATGGGATTATAAGTTTGTTGTTGGGGCTGTCCTGATTGAGTTCAGGACGGCTTTTTTTGAAAAAATATTTTTGAAATTCTAATACAACACTAATGAATTCCAAACGATATGTTAAACCATCCTGTAAGAGGTGCAAGTGTGAATCGAAAAACGTTCTTTTGTAACATCATTCGAGCATTCACAAAAACGAAGAATTAGAAAATACAGGATAAGATTCCCTGGTTTTAGTTGGTTTTGTTTGTAATAGTTTGGGGAGGGCAGTTATCGAAACTTGCCCTCTTTTTTTATGCCCGCCAAAAGGTTTTCGCTCTCTTACCTATTTTGTCATAAAATACCACTTTCGTTTTTTAACTTTGCGGCTACAAAACCCTTCTATACTGAGGGGGCAACAGGATACGTCTTTTACAGAATATCCTCTTTTCTAATTGGATATTTGAAAAATCAAACATTAAAAAAGCAATGACTAAACTTCATGCAGCTATTACAGGTGTCAACGGATACGTTCCAGACTACATATTGACCAACGCAGAACTTGAAAAAATCGTAGAGACCACTGACGAATGGATTACAAGTAGAACAGGTATTAAAGAGCGTCATATTCTCAAAACACCCGGTTGGGCAACGTCCGATATGGCTGCCGAAGCGGTCAAAGGGCTTTTGGCAAAAACCGATACCAAACCTGAAGAAGTCGAACTCCTTATATGTGCAACGGTTACGCCCGATATGCACTTTCCAGATACAGCTAATACGATTTGCGACAAATCGGGCATCAAAAACGCTTGGGCGTATGACATCAATGCCGCTTGTTCGGGCTTTTTATATGCCTTGATGACAGCCTCAAAGTTCATCGAAACGGGTATGCACAAAAAAGTTATCGTTGTCGGTGCTGATATGATGTCGAGCATTGTGGACTATACAGACCGTACAACGTGTATTATTTTTGGCGATGGCGCAGGTGCTGTCATGCTCGAACCAACGAAAGACGGTCTCGGTGTCATTGATGGCGTTCTGAAAGGCGACGGTGCAGGACGTGCTTTCCTCCACATGAAAGCTGGTGGTTCTGCTATTCCTGCTTCGCATGAAACGGTGGACAAACGTCAGCATTTTGCTTATCAAGAAGGTCAACCTGTCTTCAAAGCAGCCGTAAAAGGTATGTCAGGTACGATGAATGAAGTGATGAAGCGCAATAATATAACCATTGAGGACATTGATTGGGTTGTGCCGCATCAAGCCAATAAGCGCATCATTCAAACCGTTGCAGAATATGCAGGCGCGCCTTTGGAAAAAGTGATGGTTAATATCCATAAATACGGCAATACCACGGCAGGTACTTTGCCCCTTTGCCTTTGGGATTACGAAAATCAACTCAAACGAGGTGATACTTTGATGCTCACTGCCTTTGGCGGCGGTTTCACATGGGGGTCTATTTTGCTAAAATGGGCTTATGATGGCTTAGAATTTGGCGTTTAATTAATTGATAATGGATAGTTGATAATGGATAATACCAAAAATTATCAACTATCCATTATCCACTATCCATTATAAAAATGACTGATAAAATAAAATTCGATAGTTTCGCTCAAAAATTTCCTGAAATTGAGCTGCCCACGACCTTGCGTGACGATTCTCATCATGATTTTGAGCAAAATTCACCTTTGTCTGATGAGATGATAGCTGAGTTTATATCTCGTTATGAAACGACTATTTTAGATGATTTTACGGAATACGTCGCCTGTTTCCGCTTACCACGAGCACCTAAACAAGCCTATCAAGCCGTCGTTTATTGGAAAGCTGCCCTGTTGCAATATGATTACGTGTTGGCAACATACAGCAGAGATGGCAATATGATTGACAAAAAAGCCATTGCGGGGACAAAAGCGATTGGTGAGGCAGTGCAACATACACTCGCAACGATAGATGAAAAACTCGCTATTTTTGTTGCCGAAGGTGCGGCTACTGAGGGGGGGGAATATGACCCCAATTCGACAAAAGCGCATCGTTTTGAAATCTTAGAAAACGGGCGAATCGAGCAAGATTATTGACAATCAACGTATTACGTTGAGTGAAAAATATTCACCATTAAAATATTCATCATCCACCATTACATGAATCTACCTCTTAAAATAGCACGTCGCTACCTTTTTGCGAAAAAATCAACGAATGCCATCAATGTCATTACAGGTATCTCGGTCTTTGGTTTGGCATTGGGAACAGCAGCATTGGTGCTTGTTTTAGCGGTGTTCAATGGGTTTGAAAAACTCATTATGGGCATGATGTCTAATTTTAATCCCGATGTTAAAATTACAGCCACAAAAGGCAAGACATTTGTTACAGATACCTTGAAAATCAGTCAGTTACGTCAACTCAACGGCATTGTGATGCTTTCCGAAACCTTAGAAGAAATTGCCTTTTTCGAATACGATAAATCACAAGCCTTTGGCACATTGAAAGGTGTTGACGACAATTTTCATAGAATAAATCACATTGATACGACCATCCGTGAAGGGGAATATTTGCTCATAGACGAGCAAGCCGATTATGCGGTTTTGGGTGGTGGTATGCGCAATCAATTAGGCGTATATGAAACGAGTTTTGCGACCCCCCTCAGTATTTATATGCCTAAACGTGAAGGTAGTGGCGGTGCATTCAGTCAACCATTTACCAAACGTTTTTTATACCCCAAAGGCGCATTTGTCATTCAAACAGAGTTTGATAATCAATATGTTCTAACAAATATAGATTTTATGCGTGAGCTACTCGACGCACCCAAAGAGGTATCAGCCTATGAAATAAAACTCAATACGAGTGTCAATGCCAAGCAAACCCTTGCCGATATTCGTCGCATCATGGGCGACGGATTTACCGTCAAAGACCGCTACCAACAAGACGAAGCCTTTATGAAAGTGATGAATGTCGAAAAATGGATGAGTTATGCCATTTTAGGTTTGACAATCCTCTTAGTCGCTTTCAACATGGTCGGCGCACTCTGGATGATTGTTTTAGAAAAACAAAAAGACATTACGATACTGAAAAGCATGGGCGCAACAGAGAAATTAATTCGCAATATATTCCTAAACGAAGGGCTGTTGATGTGTTTGACAGGTTTGATAAGTGGCTTCGTTATAGCAATGGGTCTCTACTTTTATCACGTCTATGCAGATGGCGGGCTTGTGCCATTGCCGCCCGGTTTTGCCACTGACCGTTATCCCGTCGCTTTGAAATTCGGTGATTTTATTGTTGTTACCATAACGGTCATTTCTATTGGCATGTTAGCATCTTTACCTGCGGCTTCGAGGGCTATGCGGGTGGCTTCGGTGACACGCGAGGAATGATTTTTTTAACCAAAATACTGAGGGGTCAAATGCACATTAAAATCCTTATAATTGTTTGCTTATCAACTGTTTACACACAACTTTTTTCCCAAAATTTCTATAATGCAACAGGTATTCGAGAGATTCGAATGACCTTTAAAACGGACGAATGGGATAAGTTTCTCGACTCCACCAAACAGGCGAACAGCGATGCGCGACTGACAGGTACGGTCACGATTGAAGGACAAAAATTTGAAAACGCAGGCGTGCGTTACAAAGGCAATTCCTCTTATTTTGGGACACGCAAGCGAGGTGTTAAAAAACTGCCTTATAATATCAAATTGCATAAAAGTCAATTATTGGAAGGCAAATTCCAAACTTTGAAGCTCTCAAACGTCAGTAAAGATGCCAGTTTTATACGCGAAGCATTGAGTTATGAAATCATCGGTACATATATGCCCGCGCCAAAAGCCAATTTTGCTCGTGTTTATGTCAATGACAAATTACAAGGTTTTTATTCAAATGTGGAGTCTATTGACGATAATTTTGTCAAAAATCGCATGAATACTGAGGGGTATCTCGTCAAATGTGACCCTGAATGGACAGTTCAAATAGCTGCAAAATGCCCAAAAGGAGACAAGGCATCGCTCATGTATGTAGGTGAGGATTCGTCGTGTTATGAGTCTATTTACGAAATGGATAAAGAAGGTTCGTGGCGTGAATTCATAGATTTTGTCAAAATATTGAACCAAGAACCTGAAAAATTAGAACGTGTTTTAAATGTTGACCAAACCCTTTGGATGCTTGCCTTGAACAATATCATGGGCAATTTAGATAGTTACAACGGACTTTTGTCGCATAATTATTACCTCTGCCGCACGTCTGATGGACGATTTACGCCCATTATCTGGGATTTGAATTTGTCATTTGGCGGTTTTATGTCTGAATCGTCGTCTGCCGCACCCCTCAGTATAGAGCAGATGCAGACCTATCAACCTTTAAAAGATTTGGACAATCCGAAGCGTCCTTTAATCTCTCAAATTTTAAAAAATGAGACGTATCGAAAAATTTATATCGCTCATATCCGTACCATTCTTGATGATTGGTTTGTCAATGGCAAATATGCACAACGTGCTAAGGAATTGATGCAAATCATTGACAGTCAAGTCAATAACGATAGAAATAAACATTACAGTTACGATGAATTTAAAAAAAATCTGACACAATCTGTTGGTTCGGGCGATTCAAAAATCGTCGGCATTGAGGAGTTGATGGTTAAAAGAGTTGAGTTTTTGAAAAACCATCCGCTTGTTTTACGTGTGCCACCCAAAATAGAAAACACACCGACCCCCTCAGTATCAGAAGACAAATTGACCATAAAAGTTAAAATTTCAAACGCCGCACGTGCCTTTTGTTGCGTCCGCAACAATGCCAATCAGCCTTTCAGCTATTTGCCAATGTATGACGATGGCAAACACAACGACGAGGCGGCGGGCGACGGCATCTTTGCCGTGGTTATGGATAAAAAAACAGCTTTGGAATATTACATCATGGCTGAAAATGCAGAATCAGTGAGTCTTTTGCCACAAAAAGCAAGTTTTGAATTTTTGACGTATAAATTTTAAAAAAATGACAACATTTGGCTTAAAAAGAATGTTACCGATTAACACTATACAAACTAAAAGGTTAAACTGATATTTTACAAGCAAAATCAACCCTTTTAGTTTCAGAAATTGGCTTTTTCGAAGCCTCTTAAAGAGAGTAAAAAATAAATTCGAAAAACTACCTACCTAAATATTAGGCGTTTTTGAAAAAAAAAAAGTTTCTTTGCTGCCTATAAAAAAACGCAACGTGAATAAATCAACAACACCTCGCTCCGCTGACGAGCAAATTATAGAACTTCTTCGCCTCAGAGAGACGAATGGGATGTCTTTGTTGTATGATAAATATTCTGGTGCATTGTTTGGTACTATCCTACGCGTTGTCCGTTCCCAAGAAATCGCAGAAGAGGTACTACAAGACACTTTCACAAAAGTTTGGCGAAATATTGAGAGTTATGACACATCAAAAGGGCGACTTTTTACGTGGCTAATTAATATTGCCCGCAATTCTGCCATAGATGCGACGCGGCAGAAAGATTTCAAACGCCAAAACCAGCCGCTTGAAAATGTCGTACATACAATTGATACGCAGCGCAGCACGATAATCAATCCAGAAACGATTGATATGAGACAACTGACTGAAAAGCTGTCCCCCGAGTATAAAGATTTAGTTGACTTAATTTATTTTCAAGGTTACACGCAATCGGAAGCTGCGGAAGTACTTAATATCCCGCTTGGCACTGTCAAGACACGGATTAGAACAGCTATTACACGTTTAAGAGAATTTTTTTAATTATAAATAAAAATGAATATTCAGGAAATCATCGAATCTGGCATCATTGAACTTTATGTGATGAACGCCTTGCCCGAAGATGAAGCGGCAGAAGTGGAAACACTTGCCGTTGAGCATCCTGAAATTCTTATGGAAATCGAGAATGTTCAGGATGTTCTTCAACTTTATGCACAAGCTCATGCCGTAACACCTAATCCTGAATTGAAAGATAGGGTTTTAGAAAAAATAAATGCGGAAAATGCGTCGTCTCCTCAAAGCCAAAAGACAGTTGAAGAACCTCAAACGCGCCCCCTCAGTATCAGAACGCGTTGGATAACATGGTTAGCAGCGGCGGCTTCGGTTATTGCGATTGTTTTGTTTTTTCAAAACATGAGTCATAAAAAAGCATTGACCAACTGTACGGCAGAGAATACAAAACTCATTGAAAATCAAAAGGTTATCGTTCAGTTAGAACATAAACTCAATATCTTACGCAACCCTGATACGAAAGTCATTGACATGAAAGGCTTAGAGATTGCACCCGATGCCAAAGTTTTGGTTTATTGGAATGCCAAAGAAAAAGCGACTTTATTGTCTATTCAAAACTTGCCTTCACCACACGAAGGAAAACAATATCAGCTGTGGGCAATTGTGGATAAAAAGCCCGTTAGCGCAGGTGTTTTCACTTATGACATTACCGCTGTTCAAGAAATGGCGAAGTTTGAACATGCCGAAGCCTTTGCGGTGACAGAAGAGCCAAAAGGCGGTAGCTTGACACCGACTTTGGATAAGATGTATGTTTTGGGTACGGTATTATAATGGACTCAGAATTACGAAATCTTAAAGATTTCGTAATTCTGAGCTCGATTCTTAAGCGGTCAACAAAACATCTACTTCTCCCGCCGCTTCAAGACCTGCGTTCCGCCCCTTTCCTTCAAAAATGAGTTTTCCTTTTTCGTAAAATTTCACATCAATAACCGCTTGCAGGCTTTCATTGACTTTACCCGTCATTTCGCCATGTAGCGGTGCGATGAGGCTGCCTGTTCCCGCTTTTGTTGCCGTAATATCGAGTTGATTTTTGCTGTCTTTAAAACTCAAAAAGATTTGATTATCAACGATTTGTGCCGTCATCTTTGCACCTGTGTAAGTTGCAAAACGATACAATTTGCCTTGAAACGAAAAACCCACGATGTAGCCAATAAAATGACTACCCAAAAATGGAATGTGTGCAACTGATGCTATCAAAGAGATATTTTCATCGTCAAAATGATTCGTTTGCAACCAAATCCAACCTCGCGGGAATGACTCGCCCCAATCTTTTTCAATGTAGCCCTTGCCGCCTGTGAAATCCACGTCTTGACCATTAATATTCAAACTGCCTTTTATGGTATGATTAAGGCTCACAATGCCATGATAACACTCCATAAACGGCACAAAGGAATACCAACCCATGATGCCTGGTGCGCCTAACATTTTAGGCCAGGGCGTTGTGTTTTCAAAAGTCAGTTGCCCTTTAATATTAGGCAAATGGAGTGTCATTTTTTTTGTAGAGAATTGATTACCACCCAGTTGTACATCAAAATTTTCATCAGAAGGTTTAAACGCTTCGGCATCAAATCGTATGTATTCTGCTGTACACCGCTTGCCGTCCAGGACTTGAATGAAGGCATGTTGCTCCCCTTTTTGACCCATCGAAATACCCGGAATGAAGGCAAAAGCAGACCCCTCAGTAATGTCCACGATTTTAAAGTACCAACCCTCAAAATAGCTCCGAGAACGTCCCCAACCATGATACATATCGGGCTGCCAAGTGGCGCGCCAACGGCGTATGAAGTTTTGCATATTGTTTATTTTTTTTGATTATTTATACTGTCCCGAATTTACTAACTTTTTCCTTTCCACGTAATTAAAAAGACACCCGCCAAGACAATGGCAGTGCCGACCAATTGCATAACTGTTACTTTCTCATCCAAATATACATTAGCTAAAACAATCATTGAAACAGGTCCAACCGCCCCAATGATGCCTGAATTGTTCGCACCTACAAGCCGAATGCCTTCGACAATCAGAAAAGTAGGGATCACCGTAGCTATCAAAACCATCCACATCGCAAGGCTATAAACAGGCGTTGGATAATTGAAAATATCCATTTGATTGTGAATAGTAGATTGGATAAGGGCTGGAATCGTTGCCGCCATCATCGCATAACAAGTAAATTTTGCAGAGCCGATTTTATGCACATATTCGCCTGTCAGAACGACATAAACAGAATATGTACAAGCGGCGGAGAAAACTAATGCACCGCCCAACCACACATTTTGCTGCTCACCCACACCATTTTCAGCAACAAAAGCCAATATGACACCTAAATACGTCAATCCGAGGGCGATATACTGAGGGGGGGTAATTTTCTTTTTTAGAAAAACAGCTGATATGATTAAGACAATTGTTGGATACAAATACAACGTCAAGCGTTCAACACCAGCCGTCACGTATTGTAATCCCAAAAAATCAAGCATACTCGATACGTAATAGCTCAAAATACCTAAGCCACTGACAGCTAACCATTCGCGCAAAGTCAACCGCACATTGCGCTCTCTCCGATTGAGCCACAAGGCAATAACAATATAAAATGGTACCGAAATAAGCATCCGCAAAGCGATGACGGACATGGTGTCCACATGATAGCGATACATCAATTTGATGATAACAGCTTTTGAGGAAAATCCAACATTGGCTAAAACAAGTAGGGCAACGCCCAAAAGAAAGCGACTGTGTAAAGGTGATTTCATGTATTGATTTGATTACGAACTACTTAAAAGGAAGCACAAAGGAGGGTATATTTTGGAATAAATAGCCAACAAGTTTTTATTGAATCTACGAATGTCAACTAAGCTATTTGCTTGAAAACAGGCATTGTGTTTATTTGTTTTTTTGAAAAAAATCGCTTTTTTGAAAATTAATTTTGATTTTATTGAGCATAATTTTGCTTTGAAAACCATAATTAAAATCATTTTAAATAATTGATAGTCAGTTTTTTAAATTAAAATACTT
>JAYTMI010000693.1:0-2280 GCA_043728625.1 Saprospiraceae bacterium
CGAGTGGCAACAACTGACCTGTCTGTATTGATTCAAGGCGAAAGTGGGGTAGGAAAGGAGGCGTTTTCTAAGATAATTCATTCATTATCAAAGCGTAAGCACAGTCCGTTTATTGCGATTAATTGCGGGGCAATTCCAGAAGGCACTATCAATTCAGAACTTTTTGGACATGAAAAAGGGGCTTTCACAGGTGCAGTGAGTGATAGAAAAGGTTATTTTGAAACCGTCAACGGCGGGACTATTTTCCTTGATGAAATCGGTGAATTGCCTTTGGATACGCAAGCTATGTTGCTGCGGATTTTAGAAAACGGTGAATTTGTCCGCGTGGGTGCTTCAAAAGTAGAGAAAACAGATGTGCGGGTCATTGCGGCTACAAATATTGAATTGGTGAAAGCGGTTCAAAAGGGGGAATTTAGAGAGGATTTGTATTATCGTTTGTCAACAGTGCCGATAAAAGTGCCTTCTTTGAAGGAACGTTCAGAAGATATTTATATGCTTTTCAGACGTTTTAGCCTTGATTTTGCTGAAAGTCACCGCATGGAACCGATTCGATTAGAAGAAAGAGCGCGGCTGTTGTTGGAGCGTTATAATTGGCCTGGCAATATTCGTGAGTTGAAAAATGTGGCGGAACGCTTGTCCGTATTGTCGCAAGAAAGAACCATTTCGTCAGAACAATTGATTGACCAATTACCTCATTTGATGGATAGTCGTTTGCCGACGGCAAAAAAAAATGCCAATGGCGAATCGAATTTTGAAGAACGCGACATCATGTTTAAGTTTTTGGTGGATATGAAAAATGACCTGAACTACGTTAAAACGGTCATCGCGGAATTGATAAAAAACAACAATTTGACAGCGCCGCATTCATTCAGTGTCAATAATTTAGGTTTGCCTGCCCCCTCAGTATCAAGACCTGATTTTGGACATTTTGAGCCAAATAATAACCGTTTTCCCAATAATGAAGACGAATACGTTGAAGAGGTTTATACTGATACAAACCTTGATAATTCATCTGTTAGGTCGCAAAACAGCCAGCCTATTATCATTCAAAACCCGCAATCCAATGCTTATGACAACAAAGTAGAAGCCGTAGATGCTTCCCTTAATTTAGCTGAAAAAGAAAAAGAAATCATTGTTTTAGCTTTGAAAAAACACCATAATCGGCGCAAAGAAGCGGCAGAAGATTTGGGTATTTCTGAACGTACTTTGTATCGTAAGATAAAAGATTATGGATTAGATTGATGGAAATACTGAGGGGGTATCATTTGAACAAAGCAAAAATCGCCTCACTCAAATAAGCCAAAGCAAACGCCATAACACTCAAAGAAATCATCGCAACAGGATAGGTTAATTTGTATTCGCGATAGAATTTGGCAACAATAATAGACCCAATTGGCACAGATAAAAACAATGGTGCGAATATACAAATAAGCCAAAAGCCACTTTTTGACTTTTTGGTATTGACCATCAACTTATTCAGTTTCGTAAAAGTGTTTTTCTTCTTATACGTTCCATTATGAATCGCTCGGATTTTCTTTTCCTTTGCAACACGCATAAAATAACCCGAAGACCAATAGAAAATATTGAAACTAAATATAGCTCCCAAGCCTGTCGAAATGGCTATTTCAATAGGTGTTAATGCCGTTGTGCTAACAATTGAAGCCGCAAATAGGAATTTTACTGAGCCCAACAGGAAGGCTAATCCGTATAAACCGATGTTATTCATAGTTTTCTGTCATAGATTATTTTATATTTAAACACAAGAAGCTATCTCAAAGGTTGA
Organism: Saprospiraceae bacterium; assembly: GCA_043728625.1. Lineage (GTDB taxonomy): Bacteria > Bacteroidota > Bacteroidia > Chitinophagales > Saprospiraceae > JAAFJT01. The sequence continues at coordinate 1,784 of JAYTMI010000693.1, forward strand.
ATTGGATTTTTAGACTACAAAATATTCTATTGATTCGGACAAAATGTTCGGGGAACTTCAAAAGTTCCCCGAACATAATTGTATTCTGCCAAAATATAATTTCGAAAACTCACCATTCACCATTACCTAAGGCACCATAAAACCATTTATCCGATGCAATTTGTTTTGCAAATCTTCTAAATTGACGCTGTTCTTTATGGCTTCAGTCACGTTATTGAGTAAACCGCCCAAAGTTTTTATTTTCATATCAATTTTCCCTACGTCACCCAATTTATTGCTTTTAGAGTTGGTCAATACCTTTTCAATATTGTTTTGATAGGTATAAAGATTGGACATAAAGCCTCGTGAAACGCTTTCCAATTCATCATAAATGACTTGTGCTTGATTGACCGCAAATTCGGGATAGAATAAACGTTTGTCGCTCAATGCTTTTTCATAATTGAACGTACCATTATCGTTTTTACATTCTTCCATAATCCTATCTACTTTCATTTCAG
>JAYTMI010000694.1:0-3471 GCA_043728625.1 Saprospiraceae bacterium
AGAGCAGCCCGAAGTGCACGGCATTGAAATCAAAGATGTCAAATTGACCAATCCTCTTGACAAAGCAATGCTCACGTCTGGAAAAGGCATTTATGACTTAAAATGTGGTGCTTGTCACAAGCTCACAGACGAAAAACTCGTCGGTCCAGGTTGGAAAGATGTCACCAAACGCCGTCAACCTGTTTGGATTATGAACATGATTACAAACGTTGACATGATGCTCGAAAAAGACCCCGAAGCGCAAAAAATGCTTGAACAATGTCTCGTCAGAATGCCGAATCAAAACATTTCGGAAAAGGAAGCCCGCGATATTGTTGAGTATATGCGCGAAAACGACGGGGAAAAATAAACAGTACCCCCCTCAGTATTTTTATCTAATCCAATCCATTCTCTTTAAAAAATAGTGAATCAATGAAAAATCACATTCTCAAATTCCTCGCAGCTTGCATCTTCCTATCGGTCGGTTTTAGCACACAAAGCTGCAAACCCAAAGACGCAGGCTCTGCAGTTTCAAGCGATGCTGCACAAAAGGTCTATGTCGCACCTGGCAAAAAAGATGAGTTTTACAATATCGTTTCAGGTGGTTTTAATGGACAAATGGCTGTTTATGGTATTCCATCGGGTCGTTTATTGCGTATAGTTCCTGTTTTTTCCGTTTTCCCTGAAAACGGCTACGGGTATAGCGAAGAAACTAAACCTATGTTGAATACTTCTCATGGCTTCGTGCCGTGGGACGACCTGCATCACATCGCTTTGTCGCAAACTAAAGGCGAACACGATGGTCGTTGGGCTTTCGGAAATGGCAACAATACACCCCGCATTGCAAAGGTGGATATGAGGACTTTCCGTACCACTGAAATCATCGAATTGCCCAATTCTGGCGGTAATCACTCATCGCCTTTCATCACTGAAAACACGGAATATGTCGTGGCGGGTACACGTTTTTCCGTGCCTGTTGGTGAAACAGATGTGCCGATTAGCTCTTTCAAAAAGAATTTCAAAGGCTATCTAAGCTTCGTGAGTGTTGGCAAAGAAGGTCAAATGGATATTGCTTTTCAAATCAAAACCCCAGGGGTCAGTTTCGACCTTTCACACGCGGGTAAAGGCAAATCACATGGTTGGTTCTTCTTCTCTTGCTACAATACCGAACAAGCCCACACGCTTTTAGAAGTCAATGCTTCACAAAAAGACAAGGACTTTATCATGGCGGTCAATTGGAAAAAGGCAGAGGAATACCTCAAACAAGGCAAAGCGCAGAAGATGAAAACCCGCTACGCCCACAATGTCTATAATGAAAAAACCCATTCGGCTACTTCAACTATCAAGGAAGAAGTGATGGTTTTAGACCCAAAAGACTGCCCCGATATGTTGTATTTTATGCCTTGTCCTAAGTCGCCGCATGGTTGCGATACCGATCCGACAGGAGAATACATTGTTGGCAGCGGTAAGTTAGCGGCTGTCGTTCCTGTGTTTTCTTTTACAAAAATGCTAAAAGCGATTGCAGAAAAGACTTTTGACGGCAATTTCGACGGCATCCCCGTGTTGAAATACGACGCAGTTTTGCATGGCGAAGTTCAAAAACCAGGTTTAGGACCTCTGCACACCGAATTTGATGGCAAAGGCAATGCCTACACGTCATTTTTCGTATCGTCTGAAGTGGTGAAATGGGAGTTGTCTTCGTTGAAAGTCCTTGACCGCGTGCCGACTTATTACTCTGTGGGTCACTTGAGTATCCCTGGCGGTTCGTCTGTCAAACCACATGGCAAATACATGATTGCTTATAATAAAATCACCAAAGACCGCTATTTGCCAACGGGTCCCGAACTCGCGCAATCGGCTCAATTGTATGATATTTCAGGCGATAAAATGAAACTTTTGCTCGATTTTCCAACGGTTGGTGAACCGCATTATGCCGAAGCGATTCCTGCGAATCTGGTCGCACCAAACAGTGTAAAGATTTACAAAATCGAGGAAAATCAGCATCCGTACGTCTCAAAAGGTGAAGGGCAAACCAAAATCGAGCGCAAAGGCAATCAAGTACACGTATATATGACATCTATTCGCTCCCACTTTACGCCCGACAATATTGAAGGGGTGAAACTCGGCGACGAAGTGTATTTCCACCTCACAAATCTTGAACAAGATTGGGACGTGCCACATGGTTTTGCAGTCCGTGGTGCTGCCAATGCCGAAATCCTTGTTATGCCAGGCGAAACGCAAACCTTGAAGTGGAAACCCGATGCGGTAGGCGTGATACCTATTTATTGCACCGACTTCTGTTCTGCATTGCATCAAGAAATGCAAGGATATGTCCGCGTATCTCCTGCGGGCAGTAGCGTTGCTTTGAGATGGGGAACGGGCGATAAAGCACCTAAAGATGCGTCAATTGGTTTGAAATAACAATTACAACGTTATTGGGCATGTATCAAAAAGGCGTTAAGGTTCGGGAAACTTCAAAGTTTCCCGAACCTAATGTCCCAATCTGGCTTTTGATACCCCTCAGTATTTTTCCAAAATATCATTTTTATTATGAAAAACATTACGAAAACGTCTCGTATCGTTATTGCCTTAGCATCTGTGGCGATGTTAGGCTCATATTTTTTCCCATTGTGGCGCATTGATTTGTGGGCACCACAATACCCCGAAGGTTTATCCATGCAAATTTGGCACAACAGAATAGATGGCGATGTGGACATCATCAACGGCTTGAACCACTACATCGGAATGCGGCACATTAAGCAAGAGATGTTTCCAGAATTTGGCATATTACCCATTTTGATTGCGCTTTTTGTTGCTTTTGGTTTGGTAGTCGCCATGGTCGGCAAACGTAGTTTGCTCATCGCTTTTTTAAGCACAATGGTCGTGGCAGGTATCGTCGCATTAGCCGATTTTTACCGTTGGGGCTACGATTATGGTCACAACCTTGACCCAAGTGCAGCGATTAAAGTACCGGGCATGTCTTATCAACCGCCAATCATTGGTTATAAAGCGTTGCTCAATTTTGGGGCGTATTCTGTGCCAGATATTGGCGGATGTATATTCATTGGCGGCGGTCTCATCATCGCTTTTACATTGATTTATGAGTATAATTTGAATAAAAAACAAGTAAAAAAAGGCTTAGTTAGCTCAATCGCCCTCCTTCTGCCTTTGTTTTTCATGAGTTGTTCATCAGAAACAGAACCCATCAACTACGGCAAAGAAGCCTGTCATTTCTGTAAAATGACCATCGTAGATAACAAATTTGGAACAGAACTCATCACCACAAAAGGTAAAGTCTTTAAATTCGATGACCTACACTGCATGGTCGGCTACATGAAACGCGACAATCTGAAAGAAGCGGATATGGCGCACATTGTCGTCAATGATTTCAATAACGGCGGTGCGTTTTTACCTGTTCAAAATGCTTATTTTTTAAAAAGTGAAGCCTTTAAAAGCCCTATGCGGGGTGATATTGGTACGTTTAAAAATGAA
>JAYTMI010000695.1:0-5765 GCA_043728625.1 Saprospiraceae bacterium
TTCTGAACTCAAAGAAGGACTTGATTTCATCAAAAAAGAAAAACAACCAGACGAAGTGTTGTTTACGGCTCATGGTGTGACTCCTGTTATGCGCTATTACACGCAGTATTGCGACCGCCCTTACGCCTTTGATAAATTAATTTTGCAGGACTATGTCTGTTGCGACCCAAACCTTTTTGAAAATGCCTTAATTGAGCTGCATAAAAAAGGTGAAAAACGTATTTGGTTACTTGGCGACCAACCGACGCATGACAATTTTAATCGCTTTATTGAATCTCAAAATGGACGTATTTAAAAAAAACACGAGTTTCATAGAGGTGTTGCGCTGCTTTATGAAATTTTAGACCACTGATGTGGTCAAAAAAATAAAACATGAAAGTATCTGAAAATCAATTAGTTAAAACAATAATTGCCTTGTTTTTTACCATTGGCTGCTTTGTTATTTTTCACTACAACGGCACAGGCGATACAGGCGACAGCATCATGCATTACCTCTATGCCCGTTATGCACCCTTGCATCCAGAGTTGTTTTTTCACCATTGGGCAAAACCATTGTTTGTCCTTTTAGCTTCGCCTTTTGCACAATTCGGTTTCAATGGCATCAAGTTTTTCAATTTGCTCAATGCCACTTTGACTTTGTGGTTGACCTATAAATTAGCCAAACAGCTTGATTTTCCGAATCCAATCATTGCGATTTTGATTTTAGCAACCTGTTCAGGCTATTTTACCTTGACATTTTCAGGTTTGACAGAGCATTTATTTGCTATGTTATTGGTCTTAGCCGTTTTACAAATCGTTCAAGAAAGGTTTATTTTGGGCAGTTTGATTGTTTCTTTTCTGCCTTTTGTACGTTCCGAAGGTCTATTGATGCTCGGTGTAATTGGATTATTTTTTCTCATAAAAAAGCAGTGGAAAGCCTTGTCGGTGTTGTCTGTTGGTCACATCGTTTACGGTTTGGCAGGTGCAACAGTGCATGGCAGCGTCTTTTGGATTTTTACAAAAATACCTTATGCTTCGATGAGTGCTTACGTTGACGATAAAGCAAATTTGTTCGATTTTGTAGAGAAATTGTATTATTTCACGGGTATTCCACAGTTTGCGTTTTGGGTTTTAGGTATCGTAGCTATTGGGTTTTTGATAAAAAAACACCCCCCTCAGTATATGAATGTTTTGACGCTCGTTTACGGCAGCTTTTTAGCCCTTTTCATTGCACATTCTTTATTTTGGTATTATGGTATATTTTTAAGTATGGGTTTGAGCCGTGTCTTGAATGCTGTGATGCCGATGTTTGCGCTCATAAGTTTGTGTGGCTTTAATTTTTTACAAACTTTTTTAAGAAACGAACAGCTAAAAAGAGCCGTTAACTTCTTGTTAATCAGCATATTATTGATATTTCCTTTAACGTCAAATCCTGCGGCTATCAGACCTAAAAAGAATTTGATACTCGAAGACAATCAAGAAGTAGCCGCTAATATTGCTGGTTTTTTGAAAGCACAATATCCTGACCACACCTATTATTTGCTTCATCCACAACTCGCTTTGTCGCTCGATGTGGATTATTTTGATACAACAAAAATTAAGGATTTTGGCAAATATTGGAAAGAACCGTTGCCCAAAAATGCTATTTTGATATGGGATTCGTGGTTTTGTGTTGTGGATGCGGACATTTCATTAGACAAAGTGGACAGCGACGCTCGTTTGGAACGGATTAACAATTATCCTGCGAAGAATAATTGGCAGTTTGTCGTGTATCGAGTGAAGTAATACCCCTCAGTATTCACCTAATTCCACTTACTTTGAAAGACCATATCAACTCTTTTTGTAGAAAACTGTTACTTTTGAAGCAGCTTTAAACAAACGCTAAAAGCCACAGAACAAACGGATTTAGCGGATTTTTTTATTTTAAAAACGTCAACCAATGAGCCAGTCAACCAATCCATCAACTCTAAAAGAGGTTTTGGATATCCTCCGCAATCGCGGTGTCAAATTATTTCTTGTACTCAGTGCTTTTTTTATTACCAATGCCCTTGTAGCCGAATTTGTAGGTATCAAAATTTTTTCTTTTGAAAGAACTTTCGGCGGAACGCCTGTCAATTGGCTGATTTTTGGGGGCAAATGGAATTTTGACCTTACAGCAGGCGTTCTATTGTGGCCAGTTGTTTTTGTCATGACCGACATCATCAATGAATATTATGGGCAGCGAGGTGTGAAGTTTTTATCCTGGTTGGGTGCGGGGTTAATAGCTTATGCATTTTTCATGATTTATTGCGCCATTCAATTGGCACCAGCCGATTGGTGGTCGGGCAGTCAAACGGGTAGGGGTGTAGCAGACATGAATGCGTCCTTTAATGGTATTTTTGGACAAGGTTTAGGCATTATTATTGGCTCTTTGTCGGCATTTATTTTTTCTCAAATCCTTGATGTGGTAATTTTTCATGCCATAAAAAAACGGACAGGGGAGCGGATGTTGTGGCTGCGCTCGACGGGTTCGACCTTATTTTCACAGTTGATAGATACATTTGTTGTCATTTCCATTGCCTTCTATTTTTATCCCATGCTTGTTAAAGGCAATGGTGAACCGTGGCCCATTCGGCAACTTTTGACGGTTTGCACGGGTGGTTATATCTATAAATTCTGCGCGGCAGTGTTGATGACACCGGTAATTTATCTTGTGCATCAGTTGATAGAAAAATATTTAGGGCATGAATTGGCAACTGAAATGAAAAAAAAAGCAGCGGAGTAGGCAATAATTAAATTTTGTGCACAGTTTTTGTTTGGTGAAAAATTAAAGTAAAATAGACCTTTTTCAATAAATATGGCGTTATTTCTTTACAACCAAAACTTTAACACTCATAACCATGTCTCAACTTACAAAATTTCTTCTGCTATTTGTGTCCTTATTATTTAACAACAATTTATTTTCACAAGAACAACTCGGTTTGCGGTTGGACAACTACTCTGGTATCAATGGTATCAAGCTAAGCCCGACAGCAGGTGTCAATAACCCTTTGGGTTGGAGCATCAACATTGTATCTTTGGGTAGTTTTGTCGCCAACGATTTTGCATTTATCAGAGATGCTAGGGTATCAAGTTTCTTGCTCAATTTATCCACGCTGGGTCCTGCGCCTGAAACTAAAATTACTGTCCCTACAAAACCGACTCAATTTATCGATTTTTTTAATCGTCCTCGGGATAAGTTTTTTTCCATGGCACATTTTTTATCTTTGCCTTCCGTTCAAGTCTCTCTGGAAAATGGACATTCGTTTGGTCTTTTTTTTGGACAACGGGCTGCCGCAGTGACACGAGAGATTCCAATTATCGCGGATCCTTATGTTCAGAAAGATATTACATTAGGTACTTTGAACAAAATACCCCCTTTGACCATTACGGGAATGACATGGGGGGAACTGGGGTTCAACTATGCCTATCAATTGGGCAACGAGACTGAGGGGGGGCTTTCTTTTGGTGTCAATGTCAAATTATTGCGCGGTAATCAAGGTTTTTTTATTCAAAACCTTGAGGGTACGTCCGTCACTCGTTTGACTAAAGATTCGACACGTGTGGATGCTGTGAACGTAAAAGTGGGTTTTACCAATAATTTTACAGATAAAATATTGTCTAATAATGGTTTAGGTTTAGGTGTTGATATAGGTGCACAGTTTGTTTTAGGAGCTGGGGAGTCTGATGATAGACCTTATTTATTCAGGTTAAGTGCTTCTCTTTTGGATTTAGGGCATGTCAATTTTAGTAAAAATACGGATGTCCATGCACTCAAACTTACTGAGCCTTTGAAGATAGATACAAAAGATTACCTAAACCTTGACCCTAATGACCCAGAGGGTGATGCCTTCCGTCGTCTCAATCAAAAAACTTTTGGTAAGGCAGATAGTAGTTTACAAGGTCATTTTTTTTCAATGGGTTTGCCATCCGCTTTCAGTCTGCAAGGAGATTTAGCTTTAAATGAAAACTTTTTTTTAAATGGTTTGATCATTCAGCGTTTGTCAATGTCGAATTATACAATATCGAGAGACAATCTTTTGGCACTGACACCGCGTTTTGAGGCACAAAGATGGGGAGCTTCTTTGCCTCTTAGTTTTTTGAATTATCGTCAAGTTCGCCTTGGTTTGGCAGCTCGATTAGCCTTTTTGACTATTGGAACCGACCATTTGCTGAGTTTTTTAGGGCAAAAAGAACTGAGTGGATCTGATTTCTATTTGTCTTTTAAAATCAATCCCTTAACTTTAGGTAAATTTGGTAGTGACGGGGGCTTTGGTAGAGGCAGAAGCGGTGGAAAAGATGTTAAGTGCTATCGGTTTTAATGTTTTTTAAGAGTTAGCCTTAATGCCTATTTTCAATCTACCATGAAGAACTTTAATCAAGCAGAAAAAAATTAAATGAAAAAACATGTATGCGTCATAGGAGCAGGTCCTTCAGGCATCGCAGCCGCTAAGAATTTGTTAGATGAAGGTTTAGATGTAACTGTTTACGATAAAGGGACGGACGTGGGGGGTAATTGGGTCTTTTCAGAAACAGAAGGTCATTCTTCGGTTTTTGAGACAACGCATATTATATCGTCAAAAACGATGTCTCAATATGACGATTTTCCAATGCCTGACAACTATCCTGATTACCCGAGTCATACACATTTGGCAGATTATTTCCAGTCTTATGCCCGTCATTTCAACTTGTATCAACACATTCATTTTCAAACTGTTGTAAAAAAATGTGAACTGACAGAACAAGGGAAATGGTCAGTGTTGATAGAAAAAAATGGTATTGAAACCTGCCACATTTTCGACGCATTGGCTGTCTGTAACGGTCATCATTGGCTGCCACGTACCCCGCAGTATTCGGGGCATTTTGATGGCGAATTTATACACTCACACGCCGTCAAGCGGTTTTCACAATTCAGAAACAAGCGGGTTTTAGTCATAGGCGGCGGCAATTCGGCTTGCGATGTTGCTGTGGAATCGAGCCGAGTGGCAGCAAAAGTAGATATGTCCTGGCGGCGTGGCTATTGGATTGCACCTAAATTTATGATGGGTAAACCATCAGATACGATTGGCAGTGCGATGGATATTTTGCCACAATGGGTTTGGTCTAAAAGTATCGAACTTATGTTGCGTATCCGCAATGGCTCGAATGAACAGTATGGATTGCCCAATCCCACAACACCTTTTGGCTCGCATCATCCGACCATTAACGAAGACCTTTTTTATACAATTCGGCATGGAAAAATTAGACCACGACCTGATATTGAACGGCTTGAAGGGGCAACTGTACATTTCAAAGATGGCACAAATGGCGAGTATGATAGCATCGTAGCGTGTACAGGTTACGTCATTACACATCCTTTTTTTGATAAATATTTAATAAATTATTCAGAAGGAGAAGTACCCCTTTGGCTCAAAATGATGCACCCAACAATAGAAAACCTGTACTTTATAGGACTTTTTCAACCATTAGGTTGTATCTGGCCAGGTTCAGAGTTACAATCAAAAATCATGGCAAGAGAGCTTAATGGTACTTGGAAACGACCAAAAAATATACCTTTGCTCATCGAATGCGAATTAAAACATCCCGATTTTAAGCAGATAAATACACCTCGACACACTATAACGGTTCATTATCAAAAATTTCGAAAACGACTATTAAGGCAGTTGCCAAAGGATTATATTCGGCGAGCGCCAATTTAATATCAGTTCTTATTTCGGTATTGTAGGCATCGAAGACTAATTAAAAAGCGTCTTGTAACTGTGGGACTT
>JAYTMI010000696.1:0-2112 GCA_043728625.1 Saprospiraceae bacterium
GCAGCAGCAGCAGCACCAGCAAAAGGTAAAAAGTAATTTTAAGACGATAAGATTTTAGATTTTAAGACTAAAGACGTATTCCGTATAAAATCTTAACATCCTTTATCTTAACATCTTTTTACTTGAAAGCCTTTACGTCAAACAAAAGCTGAACACGGTGGAGAAGTGGCTGCAAAAAGCTGGGCAGCCAGCGAGGGTTAAAGGAAAGTCCCCCCTCAGTATCCATCGGTTCCAAAATTTCCTAACTTATTGGTCATTATTGTTTTATAAATAATTTAAAACAAATGGCTGATTAATTTTTTTTAAAGAAATGAGAAAAAGGAAGCCGAAGATTCGGGTGATTGCACCCGACCCACGCTACAATGATCCCACAGTGACGCAGTTCGTCAACAATATGATGTGGGAAGGTAAGAAAACGGTCTCTTTCACTATTTTCTATGATGCATTAGACATCATCAAAGAAAAAACAGGTGAAAGTGAGTACAACATTTTCAAAAAAGCATTGCAAAATGCGATGCCACAAGTGGAAGTCCGTAGCCGCCGTATTGGTGGTGCAACGTTCCAAATTCCAACAGAAATTCGTCCAAAACGTAAAGTTTCGATTGGTATGAAGTGGCTTATCCGTTTCGCCCGTAACCGTAGTGGTAAAGGCATGGCGGACAAACTCGCTAACGAGTTATTGGCAGCAAGTAAAAATGAAGGAGCCTCTATCAAACGGAAAGAAGAAGTTCACCGTATGGCAGAAGCAAACCGCGCATTTGCTCACTTCCGTGCTTAATCGAAACATCGTTTTTGATAGCTTTATAAAAAATCCTCCGCGAAATGTGTTTGCGGGGGATTTTTTTTTTTGAAATTTTATCGTAAATGAGATTCTAATAATTTCTTCAACAACGTATTCTCACCTTGTAATTGTCCTACTAATTTTTCATACAGGTCTATGACACCTTTACTTGTTTGAACGATATAGCCATTGCTTCTTTGGTCTTTATTGTCTGTAATACTAAATGACATGTTGCGTCCTTCAAAACCGACTAAATGAGGCACATCTGTTTCTAAGATTTCAGCTATGCGTAAAAGAGTAGAATAGGTTGGGTCTGTTTCACCACGTTCAATTTTACTGAAGGCATTTTGAGAAATGCCCAATTTTTCAGCTAAGTAGTCTTGGGTCAAGTCATGGTCAACACGAATTTTTCGTATTTTTGTTCCAATTGTCATTATTTTGTTATTTGAAGTTTTAGAAAATGTTTTTTTGGTTTTGGACGGCGTATGTTATGGTTTTAAAATATAGCTTAAAGTGTAATAATTTACCATGCTTAAAGCTATGATTTATAGCCGTGAAAATAAGTTATTTTGTTTGAATACTATGAGTTTTGTGAGAAATAAATTTTATTTTTCACTTTTAAAAATTCATAAACAATGAAAAAGGTAGCCTTATTTTTTGCCTTTGCGTTAATCACTTTATTTTTTGCTTGTCAAAAAGACATTGTAACAGTTATTCAACCTTCTATTGGGAAGGCAAGTTTTATGACTATCAACAAAGCAAAAGAATGGTTCAATGAAACTGAACCTAAAACGGTTTGGGCAAAAACCGAAAAACAGGAACACTACAAACCGCAATGGGATTTGGCTGTTCAATTGAATGGTGCTGTGGAAGTGCCTGTCTTGTTAGAGGACAAAACAATTAAACCTACCATTAACTCGAATAATCCCAAACTATATGGCGTTACTCGATTATTAGTTGCCAGTTTAGATGGACATACGATTGATGCGGCAATTATTAAATATTTCCCGACAGAGAAATTTGTTGGAAATATTGAAGAAATCAACCGTGACAATTTTAGAGAAAAGAAATTTGATGGCATGATAAAATTGGAAAATTTTGATTTTACAGACCAAGTTGTAGTATTGATTGAAAAAGGCGAATTGAAGTATTTTATGGGTAAAAATGTGAAACACAATCCTGATAGAGAGGATTATGAAGTTTGCTACCAAAGTTGTACTACATGGTATGGAACAAATTATGGTGGTGGTTCCTCATATAGTTATACTCAAACTACTTGTAATGGCTATTATTGTGTTATAGTGCCAACTGGATATATACCTGGTTCTAAT
>JAYTMI010000697.1:0-1510 GCA_043728625.1 Saprospiraceae bacterium
ATTCTCGATGGTTTTGCAGATGTGGTTTTTGGATCACGATTTATTGGTGGACAGCCACACCGGATTTTATTCTTTTGGCACTCTATTGGCAATAAAGCTTTAACTTCACTCTCTAATATGTTTACTAATTTGAACCTGACGGATATGGAAACATGTTATAAATTGTTTCGCCGAGAGATTATTCAAAGTATGAGCTTAAAAGAAAATCGCTTTGGTTTTGAACCTGAAGTAACAGCAAAAATGTCTCGAATCAAAGGCATTCGGATTTATGAAGTCGGCATCTCTTATTATGGTCGCTCTTATGCAGAAGGAAAAAAAATAGGTTGGCGAGATGGCTTTCGAGCGATTTGGTGCATAATGAAATATAATATTTGGGCGTGAGCTAGAAATAAAAAGTACAAAAATCAATAACATTTAATCCGTGAATTTTATTTTTATAAAATGAATAATACATTTGTTTTCAAGGAGTTAGATATGGAAGGCATGGCGACGCTTGAAGCGATTTCTAACGCGCCGCTTTTTAACGAATGGATGTACAGAGTAACAAGCCGTCGTTTGACAGGTCGGATTCTGGAGATTGGTTCAGGCATTGGCAATATCAGCGAGCAGTATTTGAATGATGGACGTAAGCTGATGCTGTCTGACATACGTGATAATTATTGCCAATACTTAGACCAAAAGTTCGGAGAAGCACCGACTTATGCCGGTGTCCGTGAATTGGACTTAGTGCATCCTTATTTTGAACATGAATACGCCGATTTATTAGAAAGTTTTGATGGGGTTTTTGCATTGAATGTTGTTGAGCACATTGCAGACGATTATTTGGCGATAGCCAATGCTAAAAAGCTATTGCGTGAAGGCGGTCGTTTGGTGATTTTGGTTCCTGCTTATCAAGCCCTATTTAACGAATTTGACCGTTCACTGGAACATTATCGGCGTTATACTGAGGGGGGGCTAAAAAATGTTTTTGAAAAAAATAATTTTCAAATAGTTCATAGTCAATATTTTAACTTTGCAGCTATCGCTGGTTGGTGGTTTTCGGGGAATATCTTAAAAAAGAAAACGATTCCAAAGGGGCAAATGCGGATTTATAATATGTTGGTGCCTATTTTTAAGATTGTTGATAAAATTGTTTTGAATCGGGTAGGCATTTCTGTTATCGTTGAAGGTATCAAATAGTATTTTTTATGCCAAAAAAACAAAAACATAAGCCGAGTAAAGTGGGTTTGCCACCTGAAACGGCTGTTTACACTGGACAAGCAGAGGTTGAGCAATCATTGGTGACGATTGTTCAGTACAATAATGCGACTTTTGAAGAAAAAATACTGAGAGGGGTGGATTGTCCGCATCCATCGGCGGGGAAAATAACGTGGTATGATACCAGAGGGCTGAATGATGTGCCGTTGATACAACAGATAGGTCAAGTTTTTGATGTCCATGCTTTGGCGATTGAGGATGTTTTGAATACAACCCAACGTCCAAAATGGGAAGACTACTCGAATGGCATTTT
>JAYTMI010000698.1:0-3764 GCA_043728625.1 Saprospiraceae bacterium
TCATCGAGTTTGAAGATGCGCATTGGCTTGATGATGATTCACATGCCTTACTGCAAAATTTCGTTCGTCACATTAACCCAAAGCCTATTTTGATCCTCAATACGATGCGTTATGACGATGAAGGAGCCAAAATACGCATATTTACGTCCGAAATACTGAGGGAGGCTAAACTAAAAACAATTGATATTGACCTAAACCTTTTGTCAATAGAAGGTCTGAAACAACTCGCAGAGGTCAAATTGCAAGGAGACATACACCCCGACTTCGCCCAAATGTTGTGGCGAACAACCAATGGTAATCCTTTTTACATAGAACAAATATTGGCTTATTTTTCTGAAAATAATTTATTGCAAACCATTGATAATCAATGGACTGTAAAAGATACAACCATCCGAATTTCAACTTCAATAACAGCTATTTTGACGGCACGTATTGACCGTTTATCCACTATTTTGAAAGAAACGGTTAAAGCCGCAGCCGTTATCGGGCGCGAATTTGAGCTACCCGTTTTATCCGAAGTTATTTTACAACACGACGAATACATTAGGCGCAATGGCAACGCACCACTTGTGTTACGCGAGCAAGTACAAAGTGCTGAAAAAGGTCAAATTTGGCTTGCTATGAATGAATTGCGCTACATTTTTAGGCACTCATTGCTCCGCGAAGCGGTCTATGATATGCAGTTGAAAACACGCCTACGTGAGTTGCATTTTATGATTGCCAAAGCCATTGAAAAAGTTTATAAAGACAATATCAAGCAACGCTTTGTTGACCTCGCATTCCATTACGAACAAGCAGAAGTCAAATCAAAAACGCTTGAATATTTGCAGAAAGCAGCCGATTTCGCCCGTCGCAATTATCAAAATCAACAAGCCCTTGATTTTTATGACCGCTCGTTGAAAAACATGGATAACGATACGGAATACGTCAAAGTCTTGATAAAAAAAGGCGAAGTCCTGCAACTCATCGGGCGTTGGTACAACTCCGAAATCGCCTTCCACGATGCCCTTTTCAAAGCCGCAGGTACAGGCGATATCAGCCTTAAAGGACGTACAAACAGTGCGCTCGGCACGTTGTTGATGCTCAAAGGCAGCTATGAAGAAGCCCGTTCACACCTCGAAAAAGCTGCTGCTTATTTTGAAGAAGCCATTGACAATCAAGGTACTGCAAGAGCTTATGGCAACTTAGGCAATTTATATTTCCGACAAGGTGAATACGATCTGGCAAAAGATTATTTTTCAAAAAGTATCCATATCAGCCGTGAAAACGGCTTGCGCTCATCTGCTCAAATTGTCTCCAATTTAGGTCTAACATATATGAATCAAGGTGATTATACTGAGGGGGTCAAAATTCAGCGAGAAGAGTTAGATATTGCTGAAAAAAATAATGATTTGGCAGGTGCATCTACTTTGTGGGTCAACTTAGGCATCGTTTATTTTGAAAAAGGAGATGACAATGCTGCCCTCCGTTGCTTTGAAAAAGGCTTAGAATTATGTCAACTTTTAGGCAATAAACAATTTATTTCCATCGCTTTGGGTTGCATCGGCAATATTTGGCGCGTCAAAGGCAATTTTGAAAAGGCTAATGAATATTTGGCTGAAGACCTCAAAATGTGCAACGAATTAGGCGATAAACAAGGCATCGCTATTGCTCATGAATTGATAGGTAAATTGCATTCAACAAAAGGAGAATTTAAAGACGCTTTGTACCATTTTGAAGAAAGCCTAATTCGTTGCAAGCAACTCAATTATCAAAAAGGCATTGCCAAAGCCTTGCATGGTTTGGGCGAAACATTTTCCTTACGCAATGATTTTTTGAAAGCCATTAAATGCTGTGATGAAGCTGCTGCTATTGCTCGAAAAATCAATAATAAACTCATTTTGGGTCAATGCCTCGTTGAAAAAGCCCTCGTTTTGATAAAAGCGGGCGACTTTACGAGTGCAAAAGCGATACAACAAGAAACGATTGAAGTTGCTGAATCATTGGGCAATGAAAAATTGACTCTACAAGTACAAGCATTTTTAAACAAAATTTGATGAATGTATTGTTGTATTTTTAAATTGTTGTATTGCTTATCCAACAATACAGTAATACAGCAATAAAACAATTCAGCAAGTGTAACAATACAAAAAATATGAACATCATGCTCTTAAAACTCATTTTCATCTCATTCATTATGATACAAACCTGTGGTAATCAACCCAATACGACAAAAGTTGATACCGAAAGTCATTCGTTTCCCTATGACTTATCCAATCCTTCAGAAACATTCAACTTGGATGTTGCCCTTCGGGAAATTTCAGGTTTGACGATATCTCCAAATAGCTCCCAACTCGCTTGCCTACAAGACGAAAGTGGTCAACTTTTCTACCTTGATAAAAAAACAGGCAAAGCGACCCCCTCAGTAATCTTTCAAAATTCAGGCGATTTTGAAGGCATCGAGTTCGTCAAAGACACCCTTTGGGCTACCACAAGCAAAGGCAAATTATTTAAGATTTGGAATCTGAATAAAACACCTTTTGATGTCCAAATTTTCAAAATTGAGAGCATTAAAAATGCCAATATCGAAGGTTTGGGTTATGATGCTTTGAACCACCGTTTACTGTTGGCAGCAAAAGGTGATAAAAACGATGGCGTAAGTTTGCGTACAGTTTGGGCATTTGATTTACAAAATCAGACCCCCTCAGTACAAAAAGCATTTGATGTGCAACTCATTGGTTTTCAATCTTTTTTGAAAAACAAAACAGATAAAGCCTACGAAAAACTCACTAAGGATTATGTCGAAAAACCTACTTCATCAGGTTTTGAGTTCGGTCCTTCGGGCATCGCCGTACATCCTCTGAACGGACATATATATATTGTGTCGGCAATCAACCGAACGCTCGTCGTGTTAAGTGCCGAAGGCAAAGTTTTGGAAATGGTGAAATTGGACAAAACCCTTTTCCCACAGCCCGAAGGTTTGTGTTTTGATACTGATGGCACTATGTACATCAGCAACGAAGCGAAAGACAATCCAACATCTAACTTATTGGTTTTCAAGATGAAACAGAAATAATAAAAGGTAAAAATATTCACCATTCACCATTTTCTATTCAACATTACTATATTTAGTTTTTCAAAAATTTGGTATTGTGGGAACGTATATAGACTTTTGTATGTGTTTTTCATGAATGATGAATGATGAGTGATAAATGATAAATCGCACATATCCATCATTTATAATTTATCATTCATCATTTATAATTTAACGAAATATGGCTGTTATAGAAATAAAAGTTCCGAGCATTGCGGAATCCATAACCGAAGTAACCCTCTCACAATGGCTCAAAGCGGATGGCGATTTTGTCAAACGCGACGAACCAATCTGTGAGTTTGAATCAGACAAAGCGACCCTTGAACTGCCCGCAGAAGTAGCCGGTAAACTCATTCACGTCGCTACTGAGGGGTCAGACTTACAAATTGGTGATGTCGTTGCTAAAATTGACACCGATGCTGTTGCAGCCTCCACCCCCACACCTGAAACACCAAAAGTTGAAGCCCCCAACCCCAAAGCGGAGTCTGTAAAAACTGAAACGGCTGCTGTATCCACAAGTACATCTTATGCAACAGGCACACCGTCACCTGCTGCTGGAAAAATCTTAGCAGAAGCGGGCGTTTCGACAACTGATGTCAGCGGCACCGGCAGAGACGGACGCATCACCAAAGAAGATGCTCAACAAGCGGCTGCCAACAAACAGGAAGCCCCCAGCCCCAAAGGGGAGTCT
>JAYTMI010000699.1:0-10814 GCA_043728625.1 Saprospiraceae bacterium
ATGGGGTTATGCAGAAAGAGATTTAGAATCAATTGTTGGAGATTTGATATTTTGTCCTTTGTATTCCGAATCAAGTACCCCTCAGTAAAACCCCAAAAATCCCAGCCCGCCTTATGTTGCAGGGCTTATGAATGATGCTGCCCTTGATTGGGAAGGATATTATAGGATTTAGACAGCGTTCCCCCTCAGTATTTTACATCAAAACGTTGTACGTTCTTTAAAAAGCCGTATTTTTGTCAAAAATTGAATAACATGGAAAGAATAACAATCAATCCCGAAGTTTGTAAAGGAAAGCCGACCATTCGCAATATGCGTTTCACAGTCACTCAAATGCTTGAACTGTTGGCAAGTGGCATGTCTCAAGAAGAGATATTAGACGATTATCCATTTTTGGAAAAAGCGGATATTTTGGCGTGCTTGACTTATGCTTCGATGTTAAGCAATACCAAAAATATTTTCACTCTCACAATGGCGGCATAAACAATGTTGAAATTTATTATTGATACGCAACTGCCGCCTAAATTGGCAAAATTCTTACGCGACAAAGGATTTTCAGCTATCCACACGACGTATTTCCCGAATGGTCATTTGTTAGATGATAAAACGATTGTCCAAATTGCTATCCGCGATAATCTTATTATCATCACAAAAGACAGCGACTTTCTTGATAACTATTTAGTGCATGGCGTTCCACCAAAAGTCCTCATGTTGCAATTTGGCAATATCAGTAATGCCGATTTGATGACGCTATTTGAGAACAACCTTGCCAATATTGAAAAAACATTTACTGGAGGTGCTGATTTTATTACTTTTAATCGAACACATGTTTCGGTGTATTAAATGCCCCCTCAGTAAAACCCACAAAAAAGCCTTGCAACGAACAATGCAAGGCTTTTGAATTTCTGATATGCCTGATTTCTAATGAAGGGCAAAAGGGTTTGATATCATTTAGACGAGCCCCCTCAGTATTTCCCTTTATTGAATTTAAAAACAAAATATCTATTGAATTTCAACATAAAAAACACGAAATAAATACTCAAACTGCCTTAAACGGTTTACGTTTGTATATGAAAGTGTTTTACTAAATTACAGAAAGTGTATTTTTTTTTACACAAACCAATAAAAACATACTACCTTTGTCATGGTTATCATAGCAAAACGAGCCTTAACGCAGTATTCTGCAAAACACAGCGATACGATAGTCGCACTTATGGAATGGTACGATATTGTTTCAGAAGCCGATTGGTCAAATGTGAATGAAGTCAAACAAACCTTTAATAGTGCCGATTATGTGGGTAATGAACGTTTTGTATTCAATATAAAAGGTAATCGCTATCGGCTTGTTGCAGCGGTGATATTCAGTATTCGCACTGTTTATATAAAATTTATTGGCACGCATGCCGAATATGATAAAATTGATGTCAAAACAATAGAGTTTAAACAATGACAATTCAAACAGAATTAGAATTAAAAAAGGCTTTCAAGACATTTGATACTTTGATAGCAGAAATGGGCGAGGACACCGACAAACAAGCCCAAGCCAAATCATTGGCAGAAGCGATTCAAACCTACGAAAAAGAAAATATCTCTTTCCCAATGCCGACAACATTGATAGGCATGATTGAATTAAAAATGTATGAAATGAAACTAAAACAACGTGATTTAGCAGCTATTTTAGGCATAGAAAGTTCTCGCGTCTCTGAATATTTGAATGGGAAAAGAAAAATCAATTTAGAATTTGCTAAAAAAGTACATGAGAAACTCGGTATTGATGGCAATTTTATTCTGAAATCTGTTTGAGCTATCCCCTCAGTAAAAACCACAAAAAGCCTTGCAAACCAAGAATGTAAGGCTTTTGAATGTCAGATATGCCTGATTTCTAATGAAGGGCAAAAGGATTTGATAGGATATGATAGGATTTAGACGCAAATCGGTAAAAAAATAGCGGAACATTAATTTTCATTGTATATTTTCACTAACCAAATCGTTTTGGACGTTTTCGCACCGCCTATCTTTCGGGAAGTAGCATGTGGAATTGGTTAATACAAAAAGCCGCATCGTTTGTTAGCGAGGCGGCTTTTCTGTTTTTTTACGGATATAAAACGTGTGAAGAATGAGCCGATGTTTCTTTTTTCGGAGTTTTTAAAGGCTTTGAACTGTCCGAATTTCCCAAAAGGAAAAGTAATGCTTGTCATTAATTGTTTTTTCAACTAAAATACAAGTGTGTCCAATGCGTGATTTGCCTGTATCGGTTATCAATCATCAGTGCTTTGCCGCTTGCCCAAGCTTCGGCAAAGACTGTTTGATAAACTGCCGAATGTCTTCATTGCTTGTTTGCAAATCTTCTTTGCGGAGATACATCATGTGACCACTGCGATAGCCTTTCCACGACATGCGGTCTTTCAATTTGCCACTCGGATCCATTTGCCAGAGGTTGTATTTGGCATTAAAATAGTCGCAAGCACCATCATAATAGCCCGATTGAACCATGACGTGTAAAAACGGGTTTTGCGCCATTGCTTGACGCAGGTTTTCCGCCGTCTTGTCATTCGTCCTATCCCAAGGACTGACGGGTCCAAACATATTGTATTTGAGGTCTGTCTTGTAATTGAGGTAGTTACGAAGATAAATATTGATGGCGGGCGTAAAAGAATGAAGCCACGAAGTCAATTCAGAGTTAAAATCGGGTCGCATACCCGCATCTTGACGGTCAATGCCTCTATAACGGGAGTCCAAACGCCCAACGGTAAAACCTTTGTCGCGCAAAAGTTCTTTCCAGAAAAAATCGGTGGACACTTGCAGATTATTTTGCAAAATGGCTTTTTCAGAAAGTCCTGAATAACGAGACATTTTAGCCGCTATTTCTTTGCGTTTCGCATCTTCTAAAAACCCGCCTTTACTGATAGCAGGTAGCAGTTCGTCAATGGTAAATTTTTCTACTTCGGGCAACATATTTATCAAGTCTTTTTGCTGCAAATCGGGGGGCAACATTTTGTGATACCACGCTGTCGCTGCAAAATAAGGCAGGTTCAAAGCCGCATCCGATGCTACACCACGCTCGATGCCCAAGTCGGTCGGCGAGACCAAAATGACCCCATTCAGATACATCCATTGGTTGTTTTGCAAAGCCAAAGCCAAACCCGATACACGTGTTGTGCCATAACTTTCACCAATCAAATATTTAGGCGATGCCCAACGATTTGTCCGTGTGACGAATGTGCCAATCCAATCGGCTAAATACTTGATGTCGGCATTGACTCCAAAAAACTTAGCAGCAACGCCTTCCTTTATCGTGGCGCGTGAATAACCCGTATTGACAGGATTGACAAACACAATATCCGCAACGTCTAAAATGGAATAGGGGTTTTCCTTGATGCCATAAGGCTGAACGGGATATCCTTCATCATCAATATTCAACAAATGGGGACCTGTGTAAGCAATGTGCATCCAAACCGAAGCAGAACCAGGTCCTCCATTAAAAGAAATGATCAAAGGTCGGGCGGCGCGGTCTTTGACATCTGTGCGCTCGTAATAGGTGTAAAATAAACCTGCAATCGCTTTGCCATCTTCGTCCCAAACGGGCATTGTGCCTGTGGTTGCCACAAAAGGCACTTTTTGTCCTTTAATCGTCGTCGTGTGTTCCGTCACCACTTGATTATCTGGATTAAATGGAATGGTCAAAAGCGATGCTTTTTCATCTTTTGCTGCCGCAGGAGGCGGGGGCGTTGTTGTGGGCTGCGCTTGTGCCGTTGCGATATTGCCCACAACCCAGCATAGAAAGAGTATTTTTTTCATTTAAAATTGGATTGATTAATAAGTATGAAATACCGACGAAGATATGAATTTGGTGGTGATATTGTAGCATTTTTTGTAAGACATCACGCCATAGCATCGCCACAGATAAACGTCGAAGCGTTTATCTGTAGCAATGGTAGCATTTCAGGAAAGTACTGAAGCAAAAAATGAAAACGTTCAACATAAAGATATTGGTTTCTAAAATATAGTTAGTCGTTGTATAAAAACCCGTACCAAAAGTCGTGATTATAAGTAAAAAAAAGCCTTTGCAAACTTAATCATGCTGTTCGTTTAAGTTGTGAAAGGAAGTTGCTGGAGTGAAGATACGTAATACGTGTATGCCACAAAAATTGCCTAAGAACCAAAAATCATTGCTAACTTTGAGGAAATTTTTCATCAGATGTCTGACATCAAACATTAAAAACACTACCAATGAAAGTGCTCATGGTTTGTCTTGGCAATATCTGCCGTTCACCACTCGCAGAAGGTATTTTGAAGCATAAAGTTCAAAAATCAGGTTTAAATTGGCATGTTGACTCGGCAGGAACAGGCGATTGGCATATCGGTCAATTACCCGACCACAGAAGTATAGCCATTGCAAAAAAATATGGTATTGACTTAACTGACCAACGGGCAAGGCTTTTTAAACGTCCTGATTTAGATACTTTTGACCTTGTTTTAGTCATGGATAAAAGCAATTATCAAGATATTTTGCACTTTGCAAAAACCGATGAACAACGGCAAAAAGTAAAACTCATTATGAATTTTGCACGTCCTGACAGCAACGAAATTGTTCCCGACCCGTATTTAGACAATCGCTTTGAATTGGTGTATCAATTATTGGACGAAGCTTGTGAGGCGGTTATTGAAGTGTATAATGTTTAGTGGATAGTTTATAGTGGATAATGGAAAGTATTGACCGCTTTTGTCGTTTATTTAAAGGGTTTGATAGATTTGATGTCTGGGAAAGGAATCTTATTGAGTTATTCGGGTGTTGTAACGTTTAGGGGTTTGTTTGGGTCAAAATACTGAGGGGGTATGATGAAGATAAGATTGGAGATAAGATTTACCAATTTTTTAAAATTTAGTAAATCTCTATTTCAGATTCACTTTCCATTGCCAATTCTATAATGAATCCCAAGTTTTTTTTAAATTTGGGCAAAATACTGAGGGGGTAGGTAAATTAGGATATTATTGATGATAAAGGATATTTTAGGATTTAGATGAACTCCTATTGTTATTATTTACTCGTTACTATGCCTAAATCCTAATACGTCCTTAAAATCCTGCATATCCTAATTCAAAAAAAAAACTGTATAACGGAAAAATATATTACAAAACAAATATGGATAATAAGGAATTCAAACCTAAGAGTTTTTGGGAACGCCCCGAAGGGACAACGGGCATGTTTATATTGGCAGCACTTTTAGTCGGCGGTGGCATTTTGTTGTATAGTGTTTTACCTACACTGATAATTTTAGCTCAAAACACTTTGTATTTGTCGGGCATGTTGATTGCTTTGTCTATGGTCGTGTATATGGTTTTAGACCCTAAAATGCGCAATTTAGTTGGTTTTGCTTACAAAAGTGTGATGCGGTGGATTACAGGATTGTTTGTCAACCTCGACCCAATTGGTGTTTTGAAATCTTATATTGATGGCTTGGATTCCAGTTTGTCGAAGATGGATAAACAAATCAATCAACTACGTGGGCAAATGCACAAGCTCAAAGAGTTGATTGTGACGAATCAAAAAGAGATTCAAACACACCTCAAAGATGCCACGAAGGCGCGAGATGCAGAAAAAGAAACGCAAATGATTCTGAAAACCCGCAAAGCAGGGCGGTTGCAAGAATCAAATGTACGCCTCGATGATTTGTACAAACGTATGGAATCGCTCTATCGGATTTTGACAAAGATGCGCGATGCTTCCTATATTATGTCTGAGGATTTGAAAGACCAGATTTTTGTGAAAGAAACAGAGCGCAAAGCCATTCTTGCCAGTCATTCAGCCATGAATTCAGCCATGTCCATCTTGAAAGGGGATCCAGATAAACGCGTAATGTTCGACATGGCTTTAGAAGCCATTGCCAACGATGTGAGTTCAAAAGTAGGCGAAATGGAGCAATTTATGAGCATGTCCGACAAAATTATGAAAGGCATAGACCTCCAAAACGGCGTTTTTGAAGAAGAAGGTTTGGTGATGCTCGACGAGTGGGAAAAGAAAAGCCAGTCTCTCCTACTCGGTGCTGGTTTAAAAGATGAATTAAAGTTGAAAAATGCCCCCGAAGATACGCTCGACATCAATGCACCTATCAAACAGCCGCAACGCGAGGCGGGACATCAGAATCAATACGATACTTTTTTTGAATAGTTATGTATGATATGTAGAAGGTGTTGAAGGTAAAGAAGACGGAAATCTCTAAAATAAGTCAATTTATGAATGAAATTTTGAATTATGTCCTCATTCAATTAGGTGAATTTACATTAAAGGTATCGTCTATCCTTCATCCTTATGCCTTCGGGATGTCTCATGTTTTTGAATATAAAATTAAAGTCAAAGCCCCGTTGACTTTTCCATCGCTTCTGTATAACGTGTACCAACAACTTCAATTTGAGCAGTAGCCTTTTCTATCTCTTGAAGTTCCGCTGCAGTTAGTTGAATAGCAGCCGCACCATTATTTTCAGTCAAACGATGCAATTTAGTAGTACCAGGAATTGGTACAATCCACGGTTTTTGAGCCAATACCCAAGCTAAGGCGATTTGAGCAGTGGTAGCCTTTCTTTTGTCTGCAAATTGCTGGAGTAAATCCAATAAGGCTTTATTCGCAATACGTGCTTCTTCGGTGAACCTTGGTAAAACGGCGCGAATATCACCCGCTTCAAACTGTCTCTTTTCATCCATTTTACCCGTCAAAAAGCCTTTGCCAAGTGGGCTAAAAGCCACCAAACCAATGCCCAATTCTTCAATTGTGGGTATAATTTCCATTTCATGCTGCCGAGTCCACATAGAGTATTCACTTTGCAATGCTGCAACAGGCTGCACAGCATGTGCTTTGCGAATAGTGCTTGCACCCGCCTCTGAAAGCCCAAAGTGTTTTACTTTCCCTTCTTGGATCAAATCTTTAACCGTCCCTGCCACGTCTTCAATCGGTACTGAGGGGTCAACACGATGCTGATAAAGCAAGTCAATCGTCTCCACTTTCAACCGTTTTAATGAGCCTTCAACGGCACGTCTGATATGTTCAGGGCGGCTACTGACACCCATCACTTTACCATCAACGATGTTAAAACCAAATTTTGTCGCAATAACAACCTTGTCTTTATACGACGCTAAGGCTTCGCCTACAATTTCTTCATTGTTGTAAGGACCATATACTTCTGCGGTATCGAAAAAATTAACACCCTGTTCGACAGCTTTTCTAATAAGGGCAATAGAGTCCTTTTTTGGTGGAAAGGGTGCATACGAAAAACTCATACCCATACAACCCAATCCGATAGCAGATACTTCTAAGCCTTGATTGCCTAATTGACGCTTTTGCATAGTTCTATTCTTTTTTAAATGAACAACAAAGGTAGCGTTTGAATAAGGTTTCTGTCAGTATCTTTCAAACAGATGCTTACGAATTTCAAATAATGGGTATTTTTTATGAAGATTGGAGCGTGTTTAACCCCCTCAGTATAGCTCATAAAATAGCTCTATCTGGGTCAGTGGACAATTGAAAAATAAAAAGTCCATTCGCCCATTTGAATAAAAAAAAGAAGAGTAGTTTTGTCGTACTTTTTGTGTTGTTGGGTAAAACAATACAAAAAAGACGACAAAATTTTCATAAATTAATGAGTTAGTATCAATGCAAACAGACACCACGTTCCAACATTAACAGTTGACAAATTGAAGACAATTCTAACCGACTTAACTAACAATTTGAGTATCTTTGAACTCAGTAATTTGACAGACAATAAATGAGTAAAATAATATCAGATAAGGCAATAAAAAGACGTGAGTATTGGGTTGAAGAAATTCGAAAACTTAGCGGACATTTTGGCAACGACACAGAAAAATTAGAAAAGGAATTAGAAGCAGAAGTTAAGAAAAACGGTATTTCTTCACTTATTGACCATTTACGACTTTGTGGCAACATTCCTGAAAGCTATGGACACGACACAAGCGAAGAAAAATTATACTCAAAATATACAGACTGTTTACTTTCCTTGACATACACAGCATTAGGACTTAAAAGTTTAGTATTAAAAGAAAGAGCAGATGCAGCAGACGTTGAAGCATTTGCGAAAGATTACAGTTTTGTTGCGGATGCAAAAGCATTTAGACTAAGCCGAACAGCTAAAAATCAAAAAGATTTCAAAGTGCAAGCAATGCACGGATGGAAACGTGGCAAACCTTATGCTATGGTTGTTTGTCCGATTTATCAACTTCCAACTTCTTCAAGTCAAATTTATCAACAAGCAACAACGCAAAACGTATGTGTGTTTACATATTCTCATTTGGCGTTGCTTCTTTCATATTCAGAAGTTGAAGGACAAGCAAAAGCCCAACAACTTTTGAAGAAAATATTTGAGACGGTTCAAGCACTCAATCCATCAAAAAATGCAACAGATTATTGGTTAGCAATCAACAAAACAATGCTTACTTTTTCAAAGAAAGCTCAACAACTTTGGGACATTGAAAAAGGTGTTGCGACTGAAAGCATTGCTATTGCCAAAGAAGAAGCATTAATTTTTTTAGCACAAGAAAGAGAGAAAATAATGCGAATGAGCCATAAAGAAGCATTAAAAGAACTTATAAAAGTTCATAAAATTGAAAACAGAATTAAAACTATCAATGCAATTTCTGATAACGGACTATTCACACTAAAATAATAAAGATGAACATAGATAAATATATTAACCAAATCAT
Organism: Saprospiraceae bacterium; assembly: GCA_043728625.1. Lineage (GTDB taxonomy): Bacteria > Bacteroidota > Bacteroidia > Chitinophagales > Saprospiraceae > JAAFJT01. The sequence continues at coordinate 8,708 of JAYTMI010000699.1, forward strand.
TGAAGGCAATTGTGTTGAAGTAATGAAAAAGTTTGATGATGAAGTTATTGATTTAACAGTCACTTCGCCACCTTACGACAATTTGAGAAATTATAAAGGCTTTGATTTCCCATTTGAAGATATAGCCAAAGAATTATATAGAGTTACCAAACAGGGCGGTGTTGTTGTTTGGGTTGTAAACGATGCGACAATTGAAGGTAGTGAAACAGGAACAAGTTTTAATCAAGCACTTTATTTCAGAGAAATTGGCTTTAATCTTCACGACACTATGATTTTTCGCAAGACAAATCCAATTCCTCAAATTTATCGCAAACGCTACAATAATGAATTTGAATTTATGTTTGTTTTCAGCAAAGGAACTGTAAAGACACATAATCCATTAATGGTTGACTGCTTACACGCAGGTTTAGAACTTAACGGAACGACCTATAAAAACTTCTCAAAAAATGACCAAACGAGAGAGAAAATGGCAAAACCCGTTAAAGACAAAAAAGTTAAAGGGAACATTTGGGAATATGTAGTCGGAAAAAAACAAGAAGACCAAGAAGCCAAAGGACACCCAGCACCATTTCCTTGTGAGTTAGTTAGAGACCATATTAAATCGTGGACAAATCAAGGCGACATTGTTTTTGACCCAATGAGTGGAAGCGGAACAACTGCAAGAGTAGCTTGTGAAATGGGCAGACAATACATTGGTATTGACATTAGCCACGAGTATTGTGACATTGCAAGAAAACGAGTAAAACTAATTGCAGACACTCCGACTTTATTTATTGTAGAAGAACCAGAAGAAGAATACACAGCAGAAACCGAAGAAGCACAGCGCCACTAACAGATTTTTTGGCAAAATGGTGGATTCAGTGGTAAATTGAACGATAGTGCTTCGATTAAATATTAGTACCTCTAATTCTCCAAATTCGCCAAGCCGTGTCCGTTACCACCCCCTCAGTATTTTTCATAAAAAAACAAAAAGACGAACGCAATCAAGCACCCGTCTTTTTGTTTTATAATCAAAGCAAATGGTATATTACCCTTGTGATTTAGGCGTTTCTAAAGTAAACGGCTGTATATAATGCCGTTTTCCTGTTGCTTTGTACAAAGCATTAGCGACTGCGCCAAACACAGGTGGAAAAGGCGGCTCTCCCAGACCCGTTGGGTCAATATCGTTTTTAACGAAATGAACATCTACTTTTTTAGGTGCTTCGTTGTAGCGAATCATGCGATAGGTATCGAAATTACTATGTTCTGTTTTACCATCTTTAAAATTCATACCGCCGTATAAAGCGTTGCCAATACCATCAATGACTGCCCCTTCGACCATATTTTTTGCGGCATCATGGTTGATGACGATACCACAATCCATTGCGCTAAACACTTGCTCAACATAAGGTTGTCCGTCTCTAATCGTCATGTCAACGACATGAGCGGCATAAGAATTATGGCAGAAATAAGCGGCAACGCCTCTGTTTTTCTTGCGGTTTTCCGCATTATTCCAATCCGATTTATCTCTGACTAATTTCAATACACCCGCATATCTGTCCGCATCATAATCATTGTTTTTACCGACAGGGTTTTCTTTAGCACGTTTTAACAATTCTAAACGCAAATCAATCGGGTCTTTGCCCATGGCTTCTGCCAATTCATCGAGGAAAGATTGTTCGGCTGCTGCATTAAAATTGGAACGCGGCGCACGGAATGCCCCAATTGTAATATTGGATGGTATTTCCCAGCCTTCTGCCAAATAATTATCAACGGCACCCGCAGGAAAACGATTGGCATGAATCGGATGCTCAGGAATACCACCACCTTTTACATGAAAACCAATCAATTTTTTATTCGCATCAAGAGCCGCACGATAAGTAGCGGTGTACATGGGGCGATATATGCCATAAGTCATATCATCTTCTCTCGTATAAATCAATTTGATAGGTACTTTTGCTTTTTGAGAAATCAAAGCCGCCTCAACCATATAATGTGGATAAGCCCGACGACCAAAACCGCCACCCATGCGTGTCATTTCAATATCAATTTTTTCAACGGGCATACCGATACTACTGGCAATGGTCTTTTCCGCAAATTCAGGTGCTTGCAAAGGTCCTGCTAAAAA
>JAYTMI010000700.1:0-2195 GCA_043728625.1 Saprospiraceae bacterium
GTAAAACCCAGTTTTATCACTTTTCAGGATAATCTCGGCGATTTTGTCCAATATTATCAAGAGCATATAAGCCAAAACAACAATGCGATTTTTCAATCCGCAAAAACCTCATTGTGGGGTGTTGTTTTTATTGGCTTATTGCCTATTATTGGTCTTATCATCATTTTAATTATTTCATTTATCTACTTATTGTGGCTGATGAATAAGCTCGATTTTGTCAATGATTCAATGACTTGATGCTATTTTTGAAGCAAATTCGACAAAAAAATCAAGAGCTTTTGGATTCCGCACGCTGCCCAAATTAGCGGCTTTACTGAGGGATACACCCAACAATACTTTTTTGACGGGTGCTTCTAACTTTTTACCTGAAATCGTATAGGGAATATCTGAAACAGCGATAATATCATCTGGCACATGGCGCGGGGAATAGGCTTCACGCAACGATTTTTTAATCTTAGATTTCAAACCATCGTCCAAAACGCCTCCCTCAGTACATACGACAAAAAGGGGCATAAAATGTTCCCCACCTTTTAGTTCTAAATTAACAATTAAGGCATCTTTTAATTCAGTAATGGCATCTAAAACGCGATAAATTTCTGCTGTTCCGATGCGTACACCCTGCCGATTGAGCGTTGCATCGCTGCGTCCATAAATGATCAATGATTGACGGTCTGTGATCTTCAACCAATCACCATGCCGCCAAACATTAGGATACATTTCGAAATAGGAAGCGTTGTATTTTTCAAAATTACTATCGTTCCAAAAGAAAACAGGCATGGAAGGCATTGGCTTTGTGACCACCATCTCCCCTACTTCATTGAGAATAGGATTACCCAATTCATCCCAACTTTCCATCGCACAACCCAAACATCGGCATTGAATTTCGCCCGCTACAACTGGCAACAAAATATTACCGCCAACCCAAGCCGTACACACATCTGTTCCACCTGAAATGGATGCCAACCAAACGTCTTTTTTGATATGTTCATAAAGATATGTAAACGCTTCTTCAGGCAGAGGCGAACCTGTTGAACCGATGGAACGCAGCGCATTCAATTTGATTTTTTCTGCTTTTGTATCAAAACCCGCTTTCATGCACGAAACAATATAGGGCGCACTTGTCCCAAAGTGAACAACCGACGCATCGTTTGCCAATTTCCACAAAAAATCCAAGGTAGGATAAGCTGGAGACCCATCATATATGAGCAATGTGCCGCCTAACAAAAGGCTTGAAACCGCAAAATTCCACATCATCCAGCCCGTTGTAGAATACCAAAAAAAGGTTTCACCCGCATTGAGGTCATTGTGAAAAGCTAAATATTTAGAATGCTCCAACAATATGCCACCATGCCCATGCACAATCGCTTTGGGTATGCCCGTTGTACCAGATGAGAATAAAATATAAAGGGGATGTGCAAAATCAACGGGTTCAAAAGTTAATTTACCCCCCTCAGTATTCAAAGCGTTTTGCCATGTTGTGTAGGAAAAAGAAACGGTTTTAGGGTATTTTTCAAATTTTTTATCCAAAAACGGAATGATGACGACCTTTTTTAAAGTGGGTAGTTGTTGCGCAATTTCCTCAATCGTTTCCAAACGATTGAAGGCTTTTCCGCCATAGCGATAGCCATCGGCAGCGAACAATATCATAGGTTCAATTTGTGCAAAACGGTCAATAACGGATGCTGTACCAAAGTCTGGTGAAGCACTCGACCAAATTGCGCCCAAGCTGGCAGCAGCTAAAAAAGCAACTACGGCTTCGGGTATATTGGGCAAATAGCCCACGATGCGGTCGCCTTTTATAACGCCATTTTCTTTCAAAAAAGCCGCCATATTTGCCACTTGTCTTTCCAATTCATCCCAGCCTATCGTACTGAGGGGGGTATCTTCTGATAAAAACTTTATGGCTGGGCTAAAATCTGTTTTACCATTGAAAATTTGCTCGACATAATTGAGCGTTGCGCCTTCAAACCAACGTGCATAAGGCATTTCATGGTCAGAAAGGACTTTCTTGTAAGGTGTGTATGATTTGACATTGAAATATTGCCAAATTGACTGCCAAAAATCTGCAGGTTTTTCGACACTCCATTGATAAAGTTCTTCGTATTTATTAAAATCTAATTGATAATGACGGCGCAACCAACGCATATATCGGCTAACGCGTGTCATATTTTTTTGCTGCTATAGGCAGTTCCCAT
>JAYTMI010000701.1:0-5213 GCA_043728625.1 Saprospiraceae bacterium
ACTGAACCGTCCACGTCACCTTTGATGATGAGGTTGAGCTCCTTGAAGGTACCGAGTGCCAAACGACGACCGATTTCGTCCAAACTGATCCGTTTCGTAGCGCGAGCAGATTGTTCACGGACGATTTGAGCGCGTTTTGTCGCAATCTCTTTCGCTGCCGATTCATCTGCCATGACTTTGAAGACTTCACCCGCTTGTGGTGCACCGCTCAAACCGAGGACGAGAACTGGTGTTGAAGGTCCTGCCGCTGTTACTTTTTTACCGCGTTCATTGAACATCGCTTTGATACGACCTGCATTTTCACCAGCTACCATAAAGTCACCGACGTGCATCGTACCTGCTTGAACAAGCATTTTGGAAATATAACCACGCCCTTTGTCGAGCGATGCTTCTATGACTGTACCACTTGCTCGTTTGTCAGGATTAGCTTTCAAATCAAGTAATTCGGCTTCAAGAACGATTTTTTCTAATAATTCTTCAATACCAATACCTTTTTTAGCTGAAATATCTTGCGATTGGAATTTACCACCCCAATCTTCAACCAGCAAGTTCATCTGTGCCAATTCGCCTTTGATGCGTTCTGGGTCAGAACCATCTTTATCAATTTTGTTGATGGCAAATACAATCGGTACACCCGCCGCTTGCGCATGGCTGATTGCCTCACGGGTTTGCGGCATGATGTTATCGTCTGCCGCAATGATGACAACCGCGATGTCGGTCACTTTCGCGCCCCTTGCACGCATGGCAGTAAAGGCTTCGTGACCCGGTGTATCGAGGAATGTCACTTTACGACCATCTGCTAATTTCACTTCATAAGCACCGATATGCTGAGTGATACCACCCGCCTCGCCGCTTGCGACATTTGTTTTACGGATATGGTCGAGCAACGATGTCTTACCGTGGTCAACGTGACCCATGATGGTCACAACTGGTGCGCGTGTCACCAAGTCTTCTGGTGAATCAGGCTCTTCATCAATAATTGAAACTTGCTCTTCGGCAGAAATAAATTCAACTTCATGACCAAACTCACTTGCGATGACTTCAATCAGTTCAGCGTCTAAGCGTTGGTTGATTGAAACAAAAACACCTAAACCCATACAGGTTTTGATAATTTCTGTCGCACTGATATCCATCAAACTCGCCAAATCAGAGACAGAGATAAACTCTGCAACTTGCAATTTTGCGGTATCCAATTCCTGTTGGCGGATTTCTTCTTTTTCGCGGAGCTTAGTCCGCTTATCGCGGCGAATTTTCTGACCTTTACTTCTGGTGCCTATATTAAGGCGTGCCATTGTCTCCTTGATTTTCGCTTCAATTTGTTGTTGCGAAATTTCAGCAGGTTGTGCAGGGTCACGACGTGGAGGCGCACCGCCACGATTGCCACCACCTTGGCGATTACCGCCTGTGTTGTTACCCGCAGGGCGATTACCAACTGGACGATTGCCACCCGTGTTGGTAGCACCAGAACGAATACCACCTGTGTTGTTACCCACAGGGCGATTTCCAGTAGCATCACCCGAACGATTCTCCGTCGCACCAGTATTAGTGCCAGTCGTGCCTGGTGCGCCAGGTATTTTTTTCCGTTTCCGTTTCCGCTTATTGGCTTCGCTATTAGGGTTGTTATCACCCGTACCCGTTTGTGTTCTACTACCATCGGGGTTAGTTGAACGGTCTGGCGAATTACCACGGCGACGGCTACGATCTTGTTCGCGTGATTTTTTCTTCTTATCAGCAATGGACTTAGATACTTCTTTCTCTTTCTCTAAATATTTATCAATATCAATTTTACCCTTGATTTTCAAGCCGCGCAATTCAGGAGCAACTGCACGTATCAATTCTGGTGGAATTTCTCCTGTTTGTTCGTTCACATATACCGTTTCTGGCTCTTTTGGCACAATGGGTAGAATGGGCTTGTCAGCAGGCTTTTTCGGTTGAATATTGTTCGGACGTTGTTCGTTCCGACGGTCGTTGTTCGGACGTTGTTCGTTCCGACGGTCATTATTCGGGCGTTGTTCGTTCCGACGGTCATTGTTCGGACGTTGTTCGTTCCGACGGTCATTGTTCGGTTGCGTAGGTTTATCCTCTGGCTTTACGGGAGCTACAGCTTCAGTTTTGGCTTCAATATTAACCTCTTTTATAGCGACAGGCTTTTCCTCAACTTTTGGCGTAGGCTCAGGCTGCTTGGGTGTTATATCAACTTTATTAACCCCAATATTAACTTCTACCTTCGGACGGTCAATAACAGCAGGTTTTTCATCAACTTTGCCCGTCAGTGGAGACAACGAAATCGTTTTATGCTCCATAGGTGGTCGTGTAATAGACGACACATTAGGGCGATTTGACGTTTGTTGCTGCTGTGGCGGCGCATGATGCATTGATCGTGTACCAATGACAAGTTGGTCGGCTTTCAGCTTTTCAGCTTTTGAATCCGAGAATTTTTTTACTACGGCATCATACATCGCATCCGTAACCTTGGCGTTCGGTTTACTTTCGATGTCAAAACCTTTGTCGTGTAGCTGCTCGACAACAGCTTGTAAACTCACATTGAGTTCTTTTGCTACCTTAATTAATTGTCTTTCCATTCAGACTGTTGAAAAATAATTTTGTAAGATGTAATTTATTGAAAATCAAATATTTACACCTTTGATTACAAAAACTACTTTTTATTATAAATTTTTATTAAAAATCAAACCCAATATTGTCTCAAACATCTCCCTCCCGACTGCTTCGGGATGTATCATCAGTATCAAAACCTCTTTTTCCCTTTTTTCGACAAATAACAACACCTTATATAAAAAAAAATTTTGCTTACGACACGTCAAGTGGTAGGCAAAAGTTCTGCTCAATGAATGAGGCTGTAAGTCGTGTATGGACATCGTCTTTACATAATTCCTCTATTTTTAGTTAAATAATTCATTACATCAGTTCTTTTGCATTTTTAAGTTTATAAATTGGTTGTCTATGAGACCTTCTAAAACCCCTTGAAAAGTAGTCGAATGTACTAAAGACCGACAAACTTTCCAAAAGACACGCAAAATTACAACTTATCTTTCACAGTTTTTAACAATTTTAAAGAAACCGTCTTTTTTTTATTTGAATTTAATGTATTTTCGATTTGTAAAGACCTTTAAAACACGGGTAAAAAAATAATTTGCAGATTAGAATAAAAGAAGTAGCTTTGCATTACAAAGTTCTTTTTAAAATTATTTTTTGGAATGACAACAACTCACGAACAACTCAACGACCTTAGAGAAATACGTTCATTAATGGAACGTTCAAGCCGATTTATAGGTTTGAGCGGCTTATCGGGCATCGCCGCCGGCTTATGTGCATTAACAGGCGCAATGGTTACATATATATACCTCGATGCACGCCCTTTTCAATATGACCACCCATCGCGTTTGTATTATGACCATGCCTTAGACGCAGTAAAATGGGGTTTTCACTACACGGAATTCTTTATTTTAGTCGCCAGTTTGACCATTTTGGCAGCCGTTTCTTTCGGCATTTTATTCACAACAAGAAATGCACTTAGAAAAGGTCAAAGCATCTGGGACGCATCGGCACGTCGCTTGCTGACAAGCCTCATCATTCCGTTAGGCGCAGGAGGCTTGTTTTGTTTAGCCATGTTGTTAAATGGTTCTGTTGCTTACTTAGCACCCGCCACGCTTGTTTTTTATGGTCTTGCACTCGTCAATGGCAGCAAATACACACTGCAAGATGTCTATTATTTGGGATTGGTTGAAATCGGTTTGGGTATCATCGCTATGTTTTTATTGCGTTATGGACTTGAATTTTGGGTCCTCGGTTTTGGTTTCCTCCACATTATATATGGTGCGATGATGTATTTTAAGTACGAAAAAAGGTAAAAATACTGAGGGGGGTGGTTTTTATATTTACTTGATAATCAATTAGCTATGTGTTCTAATGTAGCTATGTGTTATAACATAAAATGAAAGATATTTTACAAAAAATAAATAACAAAGCCTTCGATAACCGCATAAGGCTCGGCATTATGTCCATTCTCATGGTCAATGATTGGGTGTCTTTTGTCACGTTTAAAGAAATGTTAGAACTTGAAGACGGCAATTTGGCGAGTCATATAAAGGTGTTGGAAAAGGAAACGTATATAGAAGTCAGAAAGCAATTTGTTGGGCGAAAGCCTTTAACCACTTATCAAGCAACCGTTTTAGGACGAAAAGCCTTTGGCGACCACCTAACGGCATTAGAAAATTTGTTGAAGAATCTGCCATAGATTTTTTTTCTACTTAAACTTTGAATTTCAAAGTAATTTGAAGTATGTAATTTTTTAAATCAATAAAATTCAATTTAAATCAGTGATTAAAATGAAAAAATCCATCATTCCGCCCATTGCCGTTCTACTCGGTGCACTCCTTTTCAACCTCTTTTTTTGGAACGAAAAGCAAGGCTTGAATATCTTGTTATTTGACATTTTTATTGTTACAACCTTGTGGCAACTTGACAAAGAGCCTTTTTTGACCCCCTCAGTAAAAATCACCGTAGGCGGCACTTTGTTAACTGCTTTACTTGTCGTTTGGCATAATTCATTGTTAGTGAAACTTATACACATTTTAAGTTTTTTTACTATGATAGGCATGATACAACAACGGGAATTGCGATTCCTTGGATTCGCCATTCTCCAATATTTCTCCAATTGGTTTGCTGTGCCTGTCCGTCTTGTTCATCAACTAAACGCAATACTTATACTGAGGGGTCAAAACAATGTTGCCAAACGACTCAATGGTATATGGTTGACACTGTTGATAATGCCCGTTTTTTACTTGATTTATTTCGTGGCTAATGCCAAATTTGCTGAATTATCGAGCCAATTTTGGCATCAACTTTTACCATTTTTAACTTTTGACATTGATATAGACCGTGTTCTTTTTTTTAGTCTAGGCATTTTTATTGTCGGTGCAACGGTTTGGCAACAACGTTGGATAGACCTTTCGCAAAAAGATGCCGCTTTTCAAGAAACCTTGTCACCACCCGAAAGCGGTGAAAATAACTCATTAATCTATCGAAATGCCCTGAATTTGATAGTTGCACTCAATATTTTATTGCTTATCAACAACCTCATAGACATACGTTATGTCTGGTTTGGCGATGTCAATGGCAAAACAGCTTTGGAACTAAAACAGTACGTGCATGAAGGTACTTATGTCCTCATATATGGTATTTTATTAGCCATT
>JAYTMI010000702.1:0-1704 GCA_043728625.1 Saprospiraceae bacterium
ATTTTAGACGATAAAAACGCTGGAAAAGTGCCGTTTTGCATCATTGGCAACGCAGGAACAGTCAATACAGGAGCGATTGACCCCCTCAGTAAACTTCAAGATTTGGCACGTGAATACGGTCTGTGGTTTCATGTGGATGGCGCATTTGGGGCTTTGGCAAAACTCGATTCGGCTTTTGACACCCGACTAAAAGCGATTGAAACAGCAGACAGCGTGGCTTTTGACTTGCATAAATGGCTATACATGAACTACGATGTCGGTTGTGTTTTGATTAAAGACGAGACGATTCACCGCGCTGCTTTTGCACAAGCCGCTTCCTATTTGGCGCATCATGAGCGGGGTTTAGCAAGCGGTATTGAGCCACGTGGCAACTTTGGGTTGGAATTGTCCCGCAGTTTTAGAGCCTTAAAAGTGTGGATGTCTTTGAAAGAACATGGCGTTGAAAAATACAGTCGGCTCATCGGTCAGAACATCGCGCAAGCCTTTTACCTCGCAGAACTTATTGATAATCAACCACTTTTAGAACTTTTGGCAAAGCCTGTGATGAATGTCGTTTGCTTTCGATTCAATCCAAAAGGACTTTCTGATGAGTCGTTGAATGCTTTGAATAAAGAAATCCTGATGCGCCTGCATGAACAAGGCATTGCCGCACCGTCCTATGGTTTACTCAATGGTCGTTATGCTATAAGAGTTGCCAATGTCAATCACAGGAGTAAAAAAGAGGATTTTGAAGCACTGGTAAATGGCGTTTTGACGATAGGGAAAGGATTAATATAGTTTTTTCAAAAAACGTTGTAACAAACCCGCAAGGCGATTCGTCGTTGTGTTATAAATGTCCAATAATGAATTTTGAAAAGCTTGCAATTAGTGTCAAAGACAAACTTTATCGTTTCGCGCTCCGCATGACAGGCGACGTGGCTGAAGCGGAAGATGTGGTACAGGAGGTTTTCATTAAAGTATGGAACAAACGCGATGAGATGCAAGAAGTCCTGAATCATGAAGCCTATTGCATGACTTTGACCCGAAATCTATCGCTTGATAAAATGCGCTCGAAACATCGGCGAACAGCAGAAATTAGCGAAGCTCTACAGTTAATGGATTCATATTCAACACCTTATGACACAACTGAAACAAGCGATGCGCTAAACTGCATTAGAAAATGGATGCAGGATTTGCCCGAAAAACAAAAGTTGACGATGCACTTACGCGATATAGAAGGCATGACTTACGACGAAATTTCAGCCGCTTTGGAGATGTCCCTGGCACAAGTAAAAGTGAATTTGCATCGAGCCAGACAACTTATACGAGAAAAAATGCTGGCGGCGGAAAGTTTTAGATTAATGGATAATGAATAAACACAGATTTAAGTAAATTATAAAAAACTGATACAATGACTTTTACAATCATAAATGAATTGATAGAAAAATACTTCACAGGCGAAACGAGCCTTGAAGAAGAACAAATACTGAGGGGGTACTTCAAAGGTTCAGATATTGACCTGCGGCTACTTTCTTACACCCCGCTTTTTCAGTTTTTTGAAAAAGAAAAGGATATCGTTTTTGAGGATGCCAAAATGCCAAAATTTCAAAATGCTGATACTGACATACCAAAACTCAAAACCCAAAACTCAAAACTCAAAATACTGAGGGGGGGCTATTTTTGGAAAATAGCGGCAACATTAGCGTTTTTGGTGGTTGGTAGCGT
>JAYTMI010000703.1:0-1539 GCA_043728625.1 Saprospiraceae bacterium
AATATTGAAAATGGGCTTGGGCTTTTTACCTCACGTAATAAAACCGTGATAAAGGGTATGAAACTGAATGACCAATCTATTGACTTGTTGAAAACTGGAGAGTTGACGAAGAATCTGAATTTTCGATGAGCGACCTCTCAGTATAAAAACAGGAAAGCCCACTTTTGTTACTAAAAGTGGGCTTTCCTATTCGTATAAAATTGATTATCAATAAGTTGTGGATTACTTATCAAATTCATTTTTCAATTCATCAACAACCATTTTTATCTCATTGACGGATAAACCAAAGACATTTGACAACAATTCAAAACTATTGCCACGTAAATGCGCTTCATAAATCGCTATTTTTTTTCCTTTTTCAATGCCTTGATAAATACCTTTTTCGATACCTTTTTCGAATCCTTCGAGGATAAATTCATCTATAATTGTCATAGCTTCAGATTTTTCATAATTGTCAGATTGAATAAATTTAGTGATAATTTCTTGGCGGGTTACGCCCGAAATATTACTCAAATATATACCAAACATACGAATAAACAAAATGGTTTGTTCATTTTTTTGATTGTCATAGCCTATCAACCAAAGGTTTACGATGTTGGTTTTGATATAAGCAGTTTCTAAATAATGCTTAAACGCCAAGAGTGTTTTTTGCAACAAAATGGATTGAAATGTTTGTATTATTCTATCGGAATAATTTTGCAAATTGACAAGGATATAATCAAATGATGGCAAAAAACGCAGTGTTTCAGCTACAACTCCTTCAAAATAGCTTTCAAACGGCTCGACAATCCATTTCTCTTTTCCATGATATAAGATTATCGGAATCATCGTAATAGGTTTTTGTTTTGCGGCTAATTTTTTTTTCCATGAATTGCTTTTATAATCTATGAGTTGAAAATGTGGATGCGATGGTTTGTAACTTTTATGTTCAAAAAGAAAGGCTATTTCTGCCTTTTGCTGATTTCCTTTGAAACGACATGCCCAAACCAAATCAGCATAATACTCTGACAATTCATCTGTTATATATGAAGTTGGTTCGACTTCTAAAGTATCGAGGTCGAGTTTGTCCAATAAATCTTTTGGTAGAAATTGAACTAAAAAGGGTTTCACTATATCAATGATACCAAAAGCACCTTTGAAAAACTTATCGTGCGGGTTGTTGATGCTTTGTTCGTTGTTTTCACTCATAGGTTTGTTTTTAAGTTTTCTGAATCCAGTTTAAATTATTCTAACAAAGGTATCAATTATTTTAACACAAAGCACCCTCTCGTATAAAAGTAAAAACCCACTTTATGTCATTGTAAAGTGGGCTTTTATTTATCAGTTACAGTCTTTGAATTTCTCTAATCCACACTCCAAAAATGCTTTATATTTATCAACTTCGGGTGTGTATGCCGTTGGTGCGTTCAAAACTTTCAAATCTTTACCTTTTGGACAAATAAGCACATAAAACGGTTGTGAGTTTTTATTGAAAAAGGTAGCTTCCAAATCCGTCCACATCTCCCCCTCAGTATCTTTTAGTTTTCCGTCAAATTTTGA
>JAYTMI010000704.1:0-2338 GCA_043728625.1 Saprospiraceae bacterium
TATAAAGTTTTCAATTTAAAATTTTTAATCATACTCCACATCGGTTAAAAAGATGCAAAAAAAGTACCAATCCCAAATTTTAACTAAGTGTTTAACATAGGCTGTACAAAAACGGCGCAAAACTTCCCCCTAAATTAGCTTAATTTTTAGGCGGCTTTTTTAGTCTTATAAGCCAATTTTAAGTCCTTTAATTTAACGTTTTCGAGTGCCAATTTGACCTCTTGTTTGTCTAATGGTTGTGCAAAATTGGCTATTGTGAAAATAAATTCAGTGAGTCCTGCTCTATTATTAGGATTTATTTTGGCTTTAAATTTCCCAAAGAAGCTTTCAATAATGTCTGACGAACACAACAAATGCGTTTGTTCTAAGGCTTGACTTTTTTGCATTAGATTGTCCAAATAGCCTTTACAGTTTTCGATAAACCGATACGGTTTTGACTGCGGGTCTAAGTCTTCATAAGTTGCCAAATGCGCCTCTATTTTATGCTTTTGAGCGACCCCAAAGCCTTCCATTTTCAATATTTGGCAGGTATTTTTAAAAACCTCCCTTACTGTAATCAAGTCGTCTATAAACGTCGTATTGTCCTTCAAAAAAGCCAGACTACTTTGCACCGATTCGGGTAAGTTTGACCAATTGACTAATTGTTTTTCTGCCCAATCCACGCAAGGAAAAATATTGGCAAAACGCATTTTACCCCGCATACCAGGCGGCATATACTGGCTTTTAGCTTTGCTTAAAGTCCATTCTTTGCGTAATTGTCCGATTAATTTCCGAAAGGTTTCAAACTGACTATCGGTCTCATAAAGCCGCTTCAAATGATTCGCAAAAATATGGGTACAATCCTCTATGTGCTTGTAATTCAATGATTTATAAGCCCCGCATAAGTTCCGACCTTCATCACTCACCGCATATTTTATACACTTTGTCAAACTGATTTTTGATAAAATCGCCGCAATTGTTTCACTTTTCCACTCTTGCGATGCCTCAACATGTAACACTTCCATATCGCTATGAACTAAAGCTCTATCAGTAGCGATATTAGCCGTATTAACCCCTAAAATCAACAAGATTTTCTCACTCCCAAACACAATACTTTCATCTACATACACCACATAATCACCCGTAGCGTCTGCCGATTCCTTGAGCCGATGATAGCCAACTTTACACAGCCAGTTCCGAATACTCGAATGGCTCGGAACTCGGCTCGATAAACTCAAACTCAAAAATAGACAACATAAGCAGTGCCGGGAACTGCGTAAACTCATCGAACCGTAACGCTGAAACTGCATCACAAGCAAAACAAAGACTATCGGGTATTGATGCCCAATCGCTGTTTCAGAATCCACAGAAGGAATCAAAGACCGCACAGGCGGAACTGAAAAATATTTTTCCTTCCACTTATCACGGCTAAATGCCAACTCTTTGACCCGCTTACGGAGATTAATATTTTCTTTACTTCGGGCTTGCGCTTTACTTTTCCAAGTTTTAGCCCTACTTTTGTCATGTCCATCGGACACGTTCCTCGTTGTTTTTGTTGGTTTCACAGCGCAAAAATACGGGGAATTTTTTTTGTACGTTTGTACAGCCTACGTCAAAGACATTCAATAATGGAAATTGTACAGCGAAAAATAAACCTAAGACAATAGAAAACGTAGCTAATACAATCATTTCTCCTACGAATTGACCTTGAATATCTCGACCCGTTGCACCCATCGCCCGACGGATGCCAATTTCACCGCGTCTTCTGTTTATATTTTGAAATAAAACGCCGAATAAACCAAACGCTACATTGATAATAAGGAAACCGCAGACTATGAAAGCGATGATAAGCGGAATAATAACCATTTGGTTTTTCTCCTTTTTCATATCCTCCATGTGGTTGATTTGAACTGTCCAGTTTTTGCCCAATTGCTGAAGAGATTTGGCAAAATGGGCTTCAAAATCCGCTGATACTGAGGGGTCTGTTTTCAAGACAAAGGATGAATGAGTATTATTGTAAGTAGGCTGAAAAATGCAATTATCATTGACTTGAAACTCGTTTTTATGTTTAAAATTGGCAATCACGCCCACGATTTTCTCTTTAGATGCATCGTCATCATTGACCCTTACTTGACCAATAGCATCTTCATTGCCAAACATTTCTTCTTTTAAATGCTGCGTAATGACAATTGGTCTTTGTCTCAAAAGGGTGTCTGCATCTTTAAACCATTCACCTTCCTGCATTTTTATGTCCAATACTGAGGGGTATGTTTCTTCAATGGACATGACTTCACTATCAAATTGTTTACCTCTGAAATCGAACCCACGAGTGGAATGGCTATTGCCATATGGAAAAGAA
>JAYTMI010000705.1:0-2318 GCA_043728625.1 Saprospiraceae bacterium
AACGCAACGACAGTTTTCCAGAGCAACGTTTATCAAAACGCACAAACAATTGGTTATCAGCAGGATTGGGATAGAAACTCGTTTGCTTAATGTCCTTTGACAACGATACGCCTTCAACAACAGCACCTTTTACAGCATCTTCTAAATGCAAAGCATCAATGTTTACCAAAGCGGTATAAATGGATTTTTGACCATAAGTATTCATGGCTGTCCAAATCGGACGCACGACATTATTCGCTGCTGTAATATGCGTATAGTCGCCAAAAAACGATGATTTTATAGGTGTAAACGGTTGTTCACTCACTTTGAAATTCTTAAAAGTCTCGCCACCATCGCGGCTTAAAGCCATATAAACATCTGTGGAATCGCTGTTGTGGCTGCGTCGGTCATAAAAAACAAACCACAACCAACCGTTTGAAGGGTCAATCGTCATAGACGTTAAAAACTGTTGATGATTTGAGTTGTCGTCATTCACACGTTTGGGTTGTGCCCATGTATTGCCGCCGTCAATAGACTTGGCAAGCCAGACATCCGTATTCGATGTGCCATTGCGTTGGTCTGTCCAATTGGCGTAAATTGTTCCGCGATAAGCACTTTGGGTCGTATCGCAAGCGGTAAAAGGTAAACCGTTGCATCTGAAAATGCCTGGAATATCGTAGCTCCAACCACCAACCATGTCAGCAATCTTTGTTTCACGCGGCAACCAAGTGTTGCCACCGTCGAGCGAACGATTGAAAACCAAACCCAATGGACTTGCCCAAGCGACATACACTTCGCCATTTGGACCGACCGAAGGCACAGCACCTTCCACCGTATTGTCGTCGTCGAGGCAGTCGCCGCCTTGTGCATTGATGCGCTTTGCTGTTGACCATGTTTTGCCGCCATCGGTTGATTTTGAGAACAAAATATGGCTGCTGTCTTGTGGTGCTTGGCTTTCATATTTGTCAAATTGCGTCCAAGTGCAATACATTGCATTGGTTTTGAAGTCAACAGAAATCCAATGTTTGTCTTGGTTTTTATCCCCATTCAATCCTGTAAAAGAGCCGTCGTTCCATGTTTTACCACCGTCCGTTGATTTTTGACAAACGATGCGGTCAATCCATGAACCAAACGATGGGTTGGACAAATGAAAATGATAAAACGCCCCCTCCCTATCACAGATGATAACAGGGTCGCCATACACACCAAAGGTTGAGTTTTGTCTTTTTTTTGTCCAAGAACGCCCTGCGTCAGTCGAGTAATAAATATTGTCAATATTTGAACCTGCTACGATGCGATTGGGATTTCTCGGGTCGAGTGCGATACTCGGTTCGTCGGCACTGCTGTTGGCATCAATGAGGATGTTGGTATGTTGGGCAAAAAGTGCGTATATATTTAGGAAAAGAATTAAGCAAAGAGTAATCTGTTTTTTCATAAGTTTAAATTTTTCGAAAGGACTTGTTTAAAAATGAGTGGTTGCAAGACAAATGAAGGGTCAAAAGGATAAAGTGACTTTCCATTTTTCTAAAAACGATGCAAATGCCTTTAAAGACGAATTTGCTATCATAGGTAAGTTTTGGGATTTAAAATACCCCCCCTCAGTATCGGCTTGTTTTTTTTTATATTTACATACCTTCTGTAACCTCTGCTGCCAAACGTTTGAAATAATAGTACGTCTCAATTTGAGTTCTCATGGCAATTTCGTTATTATCTCTGCGATAAGAATTGTCTTGCTCTGCGTTGATAATACGGGCTTTGACATTGTCCATCAATTGAAAATCAATGACTTGTTTGATAATCTGTTTCAGTTTTGGGTCATAAATCGGAAAAGATGTCTCAACCCGATGTGACAAATTGCGCGTCATCCAATCGGCACTGGAGAGATAAATTTCGTCTTTCCCGTTGTTGTGAAATATAAAAACTCGGGCATGTTCCAAGAAACGGTCAACGATACTGATAACTTCTATGTTATCGCTGAAGTCTTTAATGCCTGGTACGAGAGAACAGATACCACGTGCAATAATCTTTATTTTCACCCCTGCTTGCGACGCATCGTATAGTTTTTGAATCATATCTCTATCCGAAAGACTGTTCAATTTCAGAATCATTGAAGCGGGTTTACCTGCTTGCGCATGGGCAATTTCACGGTCAATTTTAGCGGTCAATTCATCTCTTAGGTTGAATTGACCGACCAATAAATGTTTAAACGGCAGAATACCTTCTTTTTTAGAGGTTTCGAGATAGCGAAAAACGCGCGCCATTTCCTTTGTCAACCGTTCATCGTTCGTAAAAATACCTAAATCAGAATACAGCTTTGCCGTGTCTTCATTAAAATTGCC
>JAYTMI010000706.1:0-8974 GCA_043728625.1 Saprospiraceae bacterium
AGCAACTGACACGACTTTATCTTGATTTTCTTCATTTTCGTAGTAATAACCCATAAAAACAGGGCATTTTATCTTAGCAAACGTTTCAGAAATCATCGCATATTTCTGAAATGTCGTGAACTGAACGATGCCCTCAAAACGCTGATGATTTGTCCAATACTTTGCTTGTTCAGGCTTTCTGAAAACCCAATCGTTGTGCTCCTTACCCGTTACTAAGTGCGCCAATTCCAAGCCCCAAGGTTCAGCCAATAGTTGTCCATCTTTCCTAAACACTTGAACGGCAGGCGAATACAACAACAAACCCTTCAATTCAGGATGCCTTGAAGCCAAAAACAAAGCCATTGCTGCCCCACCCGATTGACCTACAATGACGACGGAATCGCCTAATTGTTGAGCAATATGCAAAGCCTTTTCTGCCGAATCATAATAGTCTTCGGCATTAAATTTTAAGAAATTTTCATTCTTTGCGCCCGTTTCAATGCCATGTTCTGCAAGGCGCGCAAGGAATAAATTGCAGCCAAAATGTTTTGCCAAATCCGCATTAATAGGTGCACCTTCTACGTGGCTTGCACCAAAACCATGCAAATAGAGCATAACGACTTTGGTTTTTTCCTTTTTCAAGGAATCCGCCCAAACGATACGGGCTTTGCAATCGGGTTTGATGTTAGGAAGGGCATTTTCTGCATCTGCAATCTTTGTTTCTAATGCATCGGGACTCAAAACAGATAAATTTTCCAAAGGTGGCGGGTCAAAAACAGGTTTTGGCGGTTTAGGTCCGAGGAAATAAGCAATGACCAAAAGGGCAACTAAAACAAGTAAAATCTTACCCGTTGTTTTCACTATTTTGAAGAAACGATTCATTTATATTAGATTTTATTGGTTGTATAGTAATCAGGTTTTCGAAGTCAAATTAAAGGCGAAAGTATGTTTTTTTGATAGAAAAATAACTAACTTTGTCCAAGAGATAAAATAAAGAATCTATAATTTGGTTCTCAAATAAAGCAATATGTTATGCTTTAATTAAAGTATAGTCTTTAAAAGTAAGTATTAAAAGTGTCAAAAAAAATGAATTACAATAGCTTAATAGATAGAATCACAGTCAATCCGCTTGTTTGCGGTGGTCGCCCTTGTATAAGAGGTATGCGTATTCGTGTATCTGATATCCTTGATTTATTGGCAAATGGGCTTACACCAAAAGAAATTGTTGAAGAAGAATTGCCCGATGTGACTTTGGAAGATATTCAAGCTTGTCTTGTATATGTTGCACGGCGTTTTGAACACCCGATTTTGCAAGCTGCATAATAAAACTATCATATTATGATTTGGCTTGATGCTCAATTACCTCCCTCATTAGCTGATTGGATTTCTGAAAATTTCAATGAACCTTGTCTTGCAATACGTGACGTTGGTTTACGTGATGCGCCTGATTTTGATATTTTCAAACAAGCGAAAGCTGCCAATGTCATCGTCATGACCAAAGACAAAGATTTTGTGGATTTGCTTTATGTCCATCATGCTCCACCAAAGGTTATCTGGCTTACTTGTGGGAATACCTCAAAACAGAAATTAAAAGAATATATGAGTTTACATCTTCGTCAAGCATTACGCATTTTAAGAACAGGTAATGATTTGGTTGAAATAAATTGACTCCTTCAGTAAAAACCCTTATTTTTTAGGAAAAAAAGGCGTGTCCAACGTATAAAGTCGGACACGCCTTGTATTTTTACCAAAAACTAAAATCAAGACCAATTCATCATGAAAAAATTACTTTTCCTCCTCTTTATTGGTTTAAGCCTATCGGCAAGCAGCCAATCTAAAATCGCTGAAAAAACCAAAAACTGGAAAGCCTACAACGGCTATATCAACTATTGGTGGGATGCCACGAATGGCAAAATCTATTTATTGATTGACAAATTCGACCAAGAGTTTTTGTACGCCAACTCTTTACCCGCCGGTTTGGGTTCAAACGATATTGGTTTGGATAGAGGGCAAACAGGCAGTTCAAGGATTGTTTTCTTTCAAAAAATAGGTAAAAAAGTGCTTTTGACACAGCCCAATTACGACTATCGAGCTTTGTCAAATGATAAAAATGAAGCCAAAGCGGTGCGTGAATCTTTTGCGCAATCCATACTTTGGAGCTTTGCGGCAGATGAGGAAGAAGGTGGCAAAGTGTTGGTAGATGCCACAGCATTTTTCCTGCGTGATGCGCATGGCGTTGCCAACCGTTTGAAAAACATGAAGCAAGGCACGTATAAATTAGATGAGCCACGTTCAGCGATTTACTTGCCAAATACACGCAATTTTCCTCAAAATTCGGAGTTTGAAGCCATTTTGACATTTACAGGTGGCGACGACGCAGGGCGTTTTGTGCAATCTGTTGCCCCCTCAGTAGAAGCCCTGACGGTGAGGATGCACCACTCTTTTGTGCAATTGCCCGATAGTGATTATAAGCCGAGGCGTTATGACATCAGAAGCGGCTACAACGGCATGTCTTTCTTCGATTATTCAAGTCCGATTTCTGAACCGATTGAAAAGATTTTCATCAATCGGCATCGTTTGCAAAAAAAGAACCCCTCAGTATATGGGCTGTCTGAACCTATAAAACCCATCGTTTATTACTTGGACAATGGCACGCCTGAACCCATTCGCTCTGCTCTTTTGGACGGTGCGCGTTGGTGGAATCAAGCCTACGAAGCAGCGGGTTATAAAAATGCTTTTCGCGTAGAAGTGTTGCCCGATTCAGCCGATGCGATGGATATTCGCTACAATATGATCAATTGGGTGCATCGTTCCACACGTGGTTGGAGTTATGGCGCATCGGTAACAGATCCACGAACAGGAGAGATTATCAAAGGGCAAGTCACGCTGGGTTCGTTGCGTGTTCGGCAGGATTACTTAATCTTTACAGGCTTGATTGCGCCTTATGAAACAGGTAAACCCGCAAACGAAACCATGAAAATAGCGGCTTTGCAACGTTTGCGCCAATTGGCAGCGCATGAAGTCGGGCATACACTGGGTTTGATGCACAATTATGCCTCCAGTTTTAATGACCGTGCTTCTGTGATGGATTATCCGCACCCCTCAGTAAATTTGGATAAAAATGGCAAATTGGATTTTTCAAAGGTCTATACCAACGAAATTGGTGAATGGGACAAACGAGCGATTATGTATGGCTATTCCCATTTCCCTACAAACAAAGATGAAAATGAAGAACTGAACCGCCTTTTAGAAGAAAACACAAAGAAAGGTTTGCTCTATATTTCAGACTTCGATGCAAGGGCTGCGGATGGTTTGCACCCTGTTGCACATTTATGGGACAATGGCAAAGCGGCAGATATTGAGTTAAAAAACGTCTTAGCCATTCGTCAAAAAGCATTGGCAAATTTTTCTGAAAAGAACATACCCGTTGGTACGCCTATGTCTCGCTTGGAGGATGTTTTAGTGCCTCTTTACAATTATCATCGCTACCAATTAGAGGCAGTTTGCAAGTTGATCGGCGGCATGGATTACAGCTATTCAGTGCGTGGTGACAAGCAACAAACGCCTACAATACTGCCTGATGCCGTTCAAAAAGCGGCTTTATCTGCGGCACTCGATTGTTTAGACCCCTCAGTATTGGCACTGCCTGAAAGCATTTTGCAACTCATTCCCCCTCGCCCACCCGAATATTATTCCGTTGGAGAATTGATGCCTAAACGGGCAGGTTCAATCGTTGACCCTTTGGCGGCGGCTGAATCTTTAACGAGTTATGAATTGTCTTTCTTATTCAATCCACAAAGAGCGAATCGTTTGGTTGAATTTAAAAGTAGAAACAATACAATCGGTTTTGACGACATGGCTGATGCCATTATTGAAAAAACATGGAAAGCCCCCCTCAGTAAAGGCTTAGAAGGTCAAATTCAACTGCAAACGCAGCAAATGGTCGTGACGTTTCTTTTAGGTTTAAACCAAAGCGAATTGTCTAATTATGCAGTCAAATCCATTGCTTATAGTCGTTTGCAAAATATCAAAAAATTATGTAAACCTGACGTTTATGATACGCCAATCGTAGAAGCGCATCGTCAATACATCATTGAGCGCATTGACAAGCCAAAAGATATTGCGTTACCAACGCATCGTGAAATGCCGCCTGGTGCGCCGATTGGGTGTGATTGGGAGGATTGAGGCATTCAAATATCTGAAGACCTACAAACGTCTAATTAAATATCATTCATAAATCTAAACAACAAGTATATGCTTAAATCAAGTTTTTTATTCGCTCTTTTATGCTTAATCTGTATGACGATAGAA
Source organism: Saprospiraceae bacterium (assembly GCA_043728625.1). Lineage (GTDB taxonomy): Bacteria > Bacteroidota > Bacteroidia > Chitinophagales > Saprospiraceae > JAAFJT01. The sequence continues at coordinate 4,291 of JAYTMI010000706.1, forward strand.
GCACAAGACAACAACAGCTTTGCTGTACAAGTTTCCATTCAAAATGGTAAGATTGAAGGTAATTACGATACCAAAACGGGTATTCAAAAGTATTTCGGCATTCCCTTTGCTAAGCCGCCTGTCGGCAATTTGCGTTGGAAAGCTCCGCAACCGCTTGACAATTGGACGGGCGTAAAACAAACGAAAAAATTTGCTGCCCGACCTATGCAGAAGCTCATTTGGGGCGACATGAACTCTCGTTCAAACGGTGTGAGTGAGGATTGTCTTTATTTGAACGTTTGGACACCTACGACTCATAAAAGCAAAGATTTACCAGTGTTGGTCTATTTCTTTGGCGGGGGCTTCGTCGCGGGTGATGGTTCTGAACCCCGTTATGATGGTGAAAGCATGGCGCAAAAAGGTATCGTCGTCGTCACAGTCAATTACCGTCTCAACATCTTCGGTTTCTTCGCACATCCAGAATTGAGTGCCGAAGCACCGTATAAAGCATCGGGTAATTATGGTTTATTAGACCAAAACATGGCGTTGCAATGGGTGCAAAAGAACATTGCCGCTTTCGGTGGTGACCCTAAGAAAGTGACGATTGCGGGTGAATCAGCAGGGTCAATTTCTGTAAGCGCACAAATGGCATCGCCGTTGTCCAAAAACTTGATTGCGGGTGCAATTGGTGAAAGTGGCGCGGGCATCAATCCGACTTTATTCCCTGTTCCGCTTGCCGAAGCTGAAAAAGCAGGTTTGGAGTTTGCTAAAAAAGCGGGTTATCCAAGCCTTGCTCAATTAAGGGCTTTGAGTACCAGAGATGTGTATGAAATCTACAACGAATCGGGACGGTTTGGCTTTTCAACGGTCATTGATGGTTATTTTTATCCTAAAACGATTCCAGAGATTTTTAATGCCAAACAACAAGCTCAAGTACCGCTTTTGGTGGGTTGGAACTCCGCAGAAAATCCTTCACAAGCATTTTTACAAGGTAGTAATTTCACTGATGAAAACTACGTGACAAAGGTCAAACAAGCCTATCCCAATGATTTTGAACAAGTCCTCAAACTGTATCCCCATGGCTCTGAACAGGAGATTGAACAATCGGCAACGGCTTTGGCTTCGGATAGATTTATCGCTTACAGCACTTGGAAATGGTCTGATTTGCACTTAAAGAACAGCACACAACCCGTTTATCGTTATTTTTACAGCAAACTCCGTCCTGCTTTAGTGGATGATAATTTGGTTTCAGGATTGGCAGGTGGCACATCTCAAAGAGATGCCAATACCCCTAAACCCCGTCCAGCCATTGGCGCACCTCATGCTTGCGAGATTGAATATTGCATGGGCAATTTGCGCCTCATTAAGGAATATGCTTGGACGGCAGACGACTATAAGGTGTCGGCAACGATGCACAGCTATTTTGCCAATTTTATCAAAACAGGCAATCCGAATGGTGAAAAGCTGCCCAAATGGGATGTCATAAAACCGGGAGACGCAACGCCGCCTGTGATGATTTTGAATACAGAATCAAAATTGGAAAAATCTATGAATGAGGCACGTTATGAGTTTTTGGACAAGGCTTATAAAAATAAATAACTCTTAACACCAGCTACGCATCGGGTATTTTTAAAATATCCGATGCGTGTGCTTGAGTGTTTACTTTACATACATTGACAGAGTAAACAAGACAACTTCTTTTTTTCCTCTTGTTTCTGAAAACTCCACTGCCTTATCTAAGCATTTGAAATGCAATTCTTGCGACTTGTTTTGTTTGGTATCAATAATCGTCACATAGTCGTAAGTCGTTGGTGGTCCTGTATAATCTGTTAATACGGACAATTGATCAAAGTTTGGGGCATCCGTCACTTTACCTAAACTATCAATCTTTACCATTGTTATTTTACCACCCGCGTCCGTCATCATCCAATCGCCTGTAAACAATGTCTGAATCACACCGATACCATTGCCATCGTCAATACTTTGTGGCGTTGTGCTGATACGCCGAAAACGAGACGGTGCTTTCACTCGCCCTCCTTCGTTTGGTTCGTGATGGGATATAGTTAACAACCCGTTTTCGATGGTCAAATCACTTGTTGCTTCCTGTAAATCGGATAATAATTCACCAAAACGAATTGAATTCGGTTGTTTACCTGCTTTAAAAACGATGAGGTATTGACCACCTTCATGTCCATTATAGCTTAATCCACCGATAAGCGTATCGCCTTTGAGTCCTTTTGAAGAGATTGAGAGTTGTGCAATTTCCCCAATCTTATCAAAAGACTGTCGTGGCGAACGGGTCTTAGCCAAATCATCAAGATAGACTGCATTGACCCAAGAACCTTCTAATTCTTTTACAGTCAATGCTTTAGACGATTCTTTTGCGGTGGGTGATGAGGGCGAACAAGCGATGAAAAAACTTGTGGCACACAGTGCCCACACATTAATAAAGGTTTTCATTGTTTTGATTTTATGATTGAAAAACATTTAGAAAGGCGAAAATAATAACAAATCGGTCTATTCATCTGCCTACTCATAAAAGTGTTTTATATTTATCGAAAAATAGACTTATGAAAATCAAAATACCGCTCTTGTTTGTCTTCTCAATCGCTGTTCATACACTTACAGCACAGCCTAAAAACAAATACGGCTACCCCCTCAGTATAATAAGCGATTTAGACACTTATCATCAGCAAGTCATTGCCGATAGCAACAATACGTTGATTGAAATTAAAAGCCGTATTCCCAACATCGTCCTCGATATTCGCTATGCCACGACCAATAATTTCTTGAAAAAAGTCTTTTACAAGCAAGCAAAAGCCTTTGCCAGATTGCCCGTTGTCCTCGCTTTGCAAAAGGCACAAGCAGAACTCAATGCACAAGGTATTGGTATCAAAATATATGATGGTTACCGACCTTATGCCGTGACGGTTCAGTTTTATGAAAGCTTTCCCGATTCGCTTTACGTCGCTTCACCGTGGAGTGGTTCGAGACATAATCGCGGTTGCGCTTTGGATATCACATTGGTTAACCTTAAAACAGGCAAAGAATTGAAAATGCCTACGCCTTATGACAGTTCTATCAAAGCCTCATGGGCAGATGCACCCGTTAAGAACAAAAAGGCTTTGAAAAACAGAGAGTTAATGAAGTCCGTCATGGCTAAATATGGCTTTACCGTTGAACCGTCAGAGTGGTGGCACTACAACTACAACGGCTGGGCGAGTTATCCGTTGATGGACATCCCTTTTGAGGTGTTGCAAAAATAATAGTTTTATATTTTTCTAAAATTTACGAAAGTACGTATGTTTTAAACCATGAAAACGGCGCTCATTAACTTCACTCACTTTACTTTCTTAAAAACTGCTGTGTCTGAATCCCAACTCGGCACAATATAACCACCGGTATCAAAGACCGTATGCGGCATTTTTTGTTGTAAAACACTTAAATCATTAGGAGAAATCGTTGTTTTAAACATAAAAACCTGCTTCAATTCCGTCAAATTACTGAGGGGGTGCAAACCGTCGCTTTTAACGTTTGTACCAACCAAATTTAGGTATTGCAAGTGCATCAAAGACCCTAAAGAAGCCAGTCCTTGATTGGTAATAGCTGTATTTTCAAGGCTCAAACGGGTCAAATTGGTCAATTTAGCCACCGTTGTCATCGCCGAATCCGTTATTTTAGTATTGCCCAACTTCAACCAAACAAGTTGCTTCGCAAACGGTAAAAGCAGAGCCACCTCTTTATCCCCCGCCTTTGGAATAGACACAAAATTCGCTTGCAGATAATTGCTTTGCGGCGCAAGAGGCATCAACAAAATACCTTTTTTTCTGGCAGAATCTAATAACTTTTCGTCGGCGGACTCTATTAATTGAGTCGGAATGAATGGATTTTCCTTTTTTGCAACATTTGTACGATAGTTTGCAAAAATAGCTTTGATGGCATCGGGCTGTTCGATGTCTTTGACCTTTTTATCAAAAGTTAAACCTTTGTCTATCCACCAACGCAGCAACACAATGTCTTGTTCAGTCGGTTGCGTTTTGCCTTTGGGCGGCATGTGGTGTTTGGCATCCATGTCCAACAACAGACGTTTGACCATTTCAGAATTATCGGCTTGTCCTGCGATGGCAATGACTCCATTTTCACCACCTTTCAAGAAAGCGTCTTTGTCGTCCATCCTTAATTTGCCTTTTTGCTTTGTGTTGTTGTGACAACTCATACATTTTTCTTTCAAAATAGGCTCAATGATGTCACTATAAACGAGGGCTTCTTGAATGTCTGCGGGTAATATTTTCTTTGAAACACCCCCCTCAGTAATTTTAGGCTTTTCATCAGAAAAAAGATAGTTTTCACCATGCGTCAAAGTGCCACCGAAATGACCTGTGACCGATATACCAACGACAAGGGCTAACCAAACCCAGATACTTTGATGTTTTCTTGACAAATACAACAGCACCGAAGCCGTTGCAACCGCAATACCGAGCCATTTATGGTAAAAAAGTATCCCCTCAGTATATCCACCGCTTTCCGACAAGAACCAACCTGTCACGCAAGCTGCTACAGCACTCAACGCACCGAGCAATAAAGTGACGGGTATCGCCGCCGACAAATATTTATATCGTTTTGTTTTTGACAAAAGGACAAAAACAGCATTGAGCAACAAAATGCCAATGGGCAAATGGACAATTAATGGATGGAATTTTCCCAT
>JAYTMI010000707.1:0-2822 GCA_043728625.1 Saprospiraceae bacterium
CACCTCCCGATGCTTTTTGGGGCTTTTTTTTCTTTTTTGCAACTTGATACTGAGGGGGGCAGAAACGACAGATTTGCCTTTTCAAAATTCACCGTTGCGCGACAGTATCACCCAAGCTATGCAAAACAAGGGTGTTATTGAAATATTAGGTTTTGCCAATCAATATTCATACAGCGATATGCCCAAAGCATTGCTGTATGCTGATATCGCTTTAAATATGGCTAAGAAAAAAGGGAACAGAGAAGAAGTTTTTTCTGTACAACGTGACATTGGTTTTATATATGAAGATAATGCCATCCTCGATAAAGCGATTGTCGCATACGAAGCAGCAGCAAGTACGGCGACTAACTTACATGATACGTTAAAAACAACAATTTATAATGACCTTGCTATAGCCAGTCGTAAAAATGGTAATTTCAAAGCCTCCTATAGTTATTATGAGAAAGTCCTTGATTTAGCTCAAAAAACAACGCCTATTGACTATTTTATGCTTGCAGGAGCTTATCATGGCTTAGGGCATTTACACAGAGAGGTTGGGATTTATGATAAAGCCATTACTTATTATCTTAAATCGCTTGACATATCCACTCATCTGAATGAAACGGTTGACCTCATCGTTTCACATATTGATATTGCGGATACTTATGCTAAAGCTAAGGAATTAGACAAAGCAGTTGACCACATCGAAACGGCTTATCGTTTAGCGAACCAGCAGAAAAAACAAAAGCCAACAGATTTAGAAGCCAATGCGCAATTGGCAAGTGCAACCAATCGCTACGGCGAAATTTTAGGTTTTCGGCATCAATACGATATGGCTTTGGTAAAACACGAAGAAGCTTTAGCCATTTATAGGGGCATGAATTACAAAGCCTATATTGCTCGTACTTTAATGTTGATAGCAGATATTTATTTGCAACAAAATAAATATGAAGAATCAGAAGATGTCTTTAAGCAATGCCTTCAATATGAATCACAATTCATTAATGTTGATCAAGCTGAATTACATTTTAAAATCGGTACGCTATATCGTGAACAAAAACATTTGGCTGAAGCTGAAAAGGAGTTTTTGAAAAGCTTGGAATTGGCAGATAAATATGACTATAAAGAAATAGTTCAAAAAGCCAACTATCAGATGTTTTTGGTGCAATTTGAACGAAATGACCGTCAAAGTGCTTTGAAATATCTTAATACAGCCAATGCACTCAATGACTCTATTTTTAGTATTGAAAAAGCTAGAAGTGTTGCGGGTTTGGAATTGAAATTTAACTCTGAAAAGCGTGAGAACGAGCTAAATTCGCTCAAAGCGCGCGAAAATCGCTTATTTCTGATCTTGAGCATGGGCGTTTTTTTAATGATTGTGCTGTTTCTGGGCTACATTATCCAGCTTCGTGGTCGAAACTACAGTTCTTTGAAAATAAAAAATGAAGAAATTCAGAATCAATACAAACGGCTTGAAGAATCGAATGAAATATTATCTCAATTCGCTTATGTTGTTGCGCACGACTTGAAAGAGCCACTTCGGAGCATTGGTTCTTACATTGGTCTGATACAGATGAAACATGGTAAGGAATTGCCTGAGTCTGCAAAAGAGTATATGGAATTTGTTAATTTAGGAGTTAAGAGGATGTATAGCCTTTTAACTGATTTACTAGATTTTTCGCAGGTTGTTTCACAGCAACCAGGGGCTGAAATCACTCGACCAGAAGAGGTTTTGGAAGATGTCAAAGCGAATTTACGGAATGCGATTGAATCCAAAAGTGCACGCATTGACTATCCTGAAAATTTACCCAGTATTTGTATGAATCGGCTTCATTTGCTTCAATTATTGCAAAATTTGATAAGTAATGCCTTGAAATTTACGAATAAAATACCGCATATTTCTATTGATGGCAAAGAGGAAAATGGTCAAATTTTATTGACCATCGAAGATAATGGTATCGGTATGAAGAAGGATTTTAGCAATAAAATATTTGTGTTATTTCAACAACTTAATAAGAAAGGACAGTTTGAAGGAACTGGAATAGGCTTAACCATCTGTAAAAATATTGTTGAAAAATACAACGGGCGGATTTGGTTCGATTCAGATGAAAGTAGAGGGACAAAGTTTTATATATCTATACCTGCACAAGCTGTTTAAATATTGAAATTCTTTAAGCCTTTCCCACCCTACGCATTGGAAAAAACAAAAGCAGATGAGTAATCCTCATCTGCTTTGTTTTTTAACGTTCTGCAATCTTTGTTTTAGAGTTTAAACTCCATCTCGACAATTCGCCCGTTATCTTGGAATCGGCAACGGTCACTAAGTTGTCGCATCAGGAAAACGCCTCGTCCGCCATATTCACGAACTTTTTCTGAACAAGTTGGATCAGGGAGGTTAGAATAATCAAATCCTTTACCTTCATCTCTTACCGTAATCGCAAGTTTGCCATTACGTGTCGCAGTACGTACTTCTACGACCTTATTTTCATCTTGTCCATTGCCATGTATGATGGCATTGTTTACGGCTTCTGTTAAGCTGATAAGCACGTTGCCATATGTATCGGGGGCAAAACGAAGTTTATTAGCTAACGATTCAACAAAAGTCGAGACTTTTTCGACATTACTTGGGTTTGAACTCAATTTGATTGACGATGTACTTGCTTCTCTCATGCGTTGACAGTGTTTGAAACCTAATGTTAAAGTGAAACAATCAATGTTTTAATGTCATTATTTAACAAAATAATATATATGTCCAAGTTTCGGTTTTTATTATAAAAAACAGGGATACAGAGGGGTATATACGACAAACCCTTCAGTAAAGTTACTTAATTTAGACGATAAAA
>JAYTMI010000708.1:0-13143 GCA_043728625.1 Saprospiraceae bacterium
AAACTTTTAGCGTCAGTTTATTTACCAGTAATGCACAAGCTGCACCGCCTACTTTGGCGCAAAATTTTACTGAACGGCTAAAAGATAAAATCAGAAACAACACACGTTTGAGTCTTGTAAACAACGACAATGCAAACTTGGCTTTTATTGGCCAAGTGGTCGGTTATGATGTTGTCGCTATTGCACCACAACCTGGGCAAGTAGCGCAAACGAATCAATTGAAAATAGCGATAAATGTGGAGATGACGGATAGCCAAAACGAAAAAGGTTCTTGGAAACAAGTTTTTACGTTTCAAGCCGATTTTCCAGGTACGACCCAACTTTTGACGGTTCAAGACCAATTAATTAAAACTATTACGGACAAAATCCTCGAAGACATATTTAATAAGGCATTTACTGAAAATTGGTAAATAGAGGATAGTGGATAATGGATAGTATCTTATATCATTGTTCAAAAATAAAGTCGCTATTATTTCAATTTAACGACTTAAAAGCAAGTTAATAATTAGAAACTCACTATTTTGTTCCCGAAATTTCGATAATTAGAATAAAACAAAATAAAAATACATTACAGATACCCCCTCAGTATTTTTTGGATAAAAATGACAAACGAGCAATTAACAGCATATTTACAAGACGAGAGTTATCTATACTCTGTCGGTTATGAGGAGCTAAAAACCCTTGTGATGCAATATCCGTATTCTGCCAATTTGCGTATTTTACTCTTGAAAAAATCCTATTTAGACAAACATAAAGACTATGACCGCAATCTTCAAATGTCTGCAACCTATACAACGAACCGTAAACATTTGTATAAAACAATTAAAAGATTAAAGTCATTTAAGTTTGTTCCTCAAAATGTTATTCTTGGAGAAGAGTATTTAGAATTAACAGAATTAAGCAATATTGAACGCCTTTTAGCGGAAAGACAAGTTTCACAAGCGGTTCAAACGGCAACAAAACTTGATTCGCTCGCCCCCGATTGGAAACTTGAAATTGATGACATTGCCTTCAACGGAGATACCGAAAAAGGGCAATTTGATTTGTCCAATTTGTCTCAAAATAAGGAAAAAAAATCTAAGAAAAGTAGAACAGAAGAAGAAGAGATTGACTCTCTTATCAACAGTTTGGTATCAGAATTCAATGAACCTGCGTTAGATTTAGAGCCTGTTGAAAATGAGGAAAATGAGGAAAATGAGTCGCTTGAAGTCGTAGATGCAACGCCTGATTCAGAAACCAAAAATGTAGATTTTGAAGAATTTGTTGAAGAAGAAATAGAAGCCTCTACCCCACTCGATTTGTCAGAATTGCCCCCCTCAGTATCAGAAGACGTTCTTTTTGATTTTATAGAAGAAAAGACAGAAAATATTGAAACGGAAAAGGAAAGCGAAGAAGAAGTGAAAAAAGCAGACATACAACTTGAAATTATCAACCCAACAAGAGTCCCTATTGTTGAAAAGCAAGAGGCAAAACCCGTCTTTGATAAAAAGCCGAGCTTTACGGAGTGGTTAAGTCAGTTCCGCATAACACCGCCTCAATCGTCTAATTTTGTAGCAAAATCTGACGAAAATACAGATGAAATACTTGATAATCAAACAGTTACGACCTTAGATTCTGATGAGTCTGTACGCAGAATTAGTAGGCAAAGCATGGTTGAAATATTTGAAAGTAAAAGTGACGTACCCGACAATTTATACGGATTAGCTGATGAAAAATCGGCTGTTCATTTTATTGAGGATGATGACGACGACGATGATGACGTGTTTTCAGACTACGAATCTAACCCACAAAAAAAGAAAAAAAACCGTCCGATGCACCAATTAGCTATCAAAAGTTTGGTTCAAGATGATGAATTAGTATCTGAAACCTTAGCCGATTTGTTGGCTTGGCAAGGAAATAAAACGAAAGCAACTGAAATGTATCGCAAATTGATTTTGCAGTTTCCTGAAAAAAGTAGTTACTTTGCAACCAAAATTGAAAAAATCAGTTTTTAATGATGAATCATGAAGTATGAAATTCAAACATATTTCATCATTCATACTTCATCATTCATATTTCATCATTCATATTTCGTAATATTTATAATTAAAAAAAGATAAAAATGTTAGGTGTATTGACTGTTTTGACGGCTATTGTAGCCCTTTTATTGATGTTAGCTGTCTTGATTCAAAACCCAAAAGGTGGCGGTATTGACACAACTTATGGTTCAGGTGCGCAACAAATGTTTGGTGCCGCGCGCTCAACCGAAACGATTGAAAAAATCACTTGGTATCTCGTTGCTGCTTTAATGGTTTTGTGCATCGCTTCTTATTTTGCGATTACAAAAAGCGCAGCTGCAGCAGACATCAAATTGCAATCGCAATAATTTTCTTGTAGGTACAAGACAAAATATTTTAACAAAAAAAGCTTTTGAGAAATCATTTTAGCTTTTTATTTGTTCTTCATGGACAACCCATACATAGTCCAACTAATTGAATAACAATTGGTTGGACTATTTTTTTCGGGATTCGGATATCCGAATTACTAATATCCGAATACACGAATTAACAAATAACGACTATGCACCTAACACTTGGCTTTTCGCCCTGCCCAAACGACACCTTTATCTTCGATGCACTGGTTCACAATCGGATTGATACTGAGGGGTTAACTTTTGAACTCGTCATGGAAGATGTCGAGGCTCTCAATCATCGCGCGTTACGGCATGAGCTTGCTGTGACGAAGTTAAGCTATCATGCCTTTGCATATCTCGTTGACGTTTATGCATTGCTTGAATCGGGTAGCGCACTCGGCAATGGTGTCGGACCACTACTTATTGCAAAATCACCAAATGTCGAAAGCACTATCAATCAATCAGTTGTCGCTATTCCAGGCACATATACGACGGCTAATTTTCTATTCAGTTTGGCATATCCTGAGGCGCAGAATAAACAAGAATTTGTTTTTCACGACATTGAAGGGGCTATACTGAGGGGGGATGTTTCGGCAGGTGTTATCATACATGAAAATCGTTTTACATACCAAAATCATGGCTTGGTCAAACTCATGGATTTAGGTGAGTTTTGGGAAAAAACAACAAATAAACCCATTCCCTTAGGCGGCATCGTCGTTCGACGCGATTTGCCTTTGGAAGTACAACAAAAAATGGAACGAGTCATGCGGCGCAGCGTTCAATATGCGTTTGCACACCCCAAAGCGAGCTACGATTTTGTGGCACAACATGCACAAGAAATGGACGAAACAGTGAGACAAAAGCATATTGATTTGTATGTCAATCATTTTACTGAGGGGTTAGGCGATAAAGGTAGAGCCGCTGTGGGAACGCTTTTTGATATGGCAAATGAGCGCAGTATCATTCCACCTTACACGTCTAAAATTTTCTTAAATTAAGATGTTCTATTTTCTGATAAAAAATTTTGATTTAAAAATATTAACACAAATAATTGAATATCAATTATTTATAAACCATAATTATACATTTTGCTATTTTAAACATAAGTTTAATTGACAAATTAACTTGTTAAATCATGTTTTGGCACGCTTGTTGCTATTGTATAATTGTAAGTTTTGGTTAAAGAATTGTAAAATTCGTTTTCGTGAATGCCTCAGCCCCTACGCTAAGGCATTTTTTTATGCCCCTACTCTCCGTTTTGCCTTTCAAGTTGCTACCTTTGGCAAAAAAAATGGAAAAAATAAAGCCTGAAGACCTTTGGCACTTTCTCGATGACCGTGTATTGATTGATGTGCGCTCACCCGCCGAATATGCTCATGCCCACGTACCTCAGGCTTTAAGTTTGCCGCTTTTTAATGACGCTGAACGGGCGAAAGTGGGTACGATTTATAAACAGGTTTCCCCTGAAAGTGCGCTCTTCAAAGGATTGGATTTTGTCGGTCCTAAAATGTCCGGATTTATCAAAAAAGCTATAAAGTGGTCCCCTTCTCGCAAAGTGATTGTGCATTGTTGGCGTGGTGGTAAACGGAGTGGTTCGATGGCTTGGCTTTTGAAATTTGCAGGATTTGATGTGCTGACAATCGCCGGCGGGTATAAAGCCTATCGGCAATATGTGTTACAACAATTTGAAAATCAAGGTATTAAAGCCCTAATTTTAGGCGGTAAAACGGGTAGTGGCAAAACGCTCATTCTTAAAGAATTAGAAAAAAGAGGTGAACAAATCATTGACTTAGAAGCCTTGGCGCATCATAAAGGCTCTGCATTTGGTTGGATTGGAGAAGAATCACAGCCCTCATCTGAACAATTTGATAATAACTTATTTGATGTTTTTCGAACATTAGACCCTCAAAAAAGGGTCTGGATAGAAAACGAAAGTAGAAGTATCGGAGCGGTTTTTATTCAACAAGGGTTTTGGAATCAAATGCGACAAGCACCGCTTATTCATATTGAAGTGCCATTTGAGGTGCGTGTCAATCATTTGGTTGAAGGTTATACCCAAACGTCACAAACCGATTTGGTAGCTTCTTTTGAAAAAATAAAGAAAAAATTAGGTTACGACCACGCTAAAAATGCCATAGAATGTGTACAAAAAGGAGAATATGTAGAGGCTGCTGCTATCGGTCTTAAATATTATGATAAAGCCTATAATTTTGGATTTGAGGCGCATCCTTCACCTGAAAAACATATTTTGGAAGTTACTCATTTTGACGTGTCAAAAACGGCTGAACAGCTGATGGGATTGGCTGATAACTTGAAATACTGAGGGGGTGAGCAAAGTATTATAAAAAATTCATTTTCAGCCAAAACCTATACAATCAACATAGTTTTGGCTGAAAATACTTTTTTTGTTTAAAAACTTAACAAATCAGTCGGGATTCACACAATTATAAGACTGAAAAGCGCGAATCAATACCCCTCAGTATATTGGAGTATTTGGCATTGAAATACATTTAATTCTACAAAATAAAAATGTGCTTTTAGGTTTTGAGAGTGCATTACGGTTAATTGATGAAATACAATAGTATATTTTCATTTTTTCTACCAATTTTTGTGAGAAATTGGTAGAAAAAACGAAAAATATGCTGAGGGGTAAGACGACAAAATTAAAAAAAGGCAGCAGTCAATACTGTTGTTGTAAGCACATACCACCGCAATAGCCCACCGCACAACCATAGAAACCCATGAGACAGAATTACTAATTCCGTCTCACTTCCTTTACTGAGGGGTACTATTAGGTGACTCATTCTGTATTTCCGTGTCGTTTCCGAGACAAAAGTTATAACGATTCACTCATTTTCACAACAGCCCAAAAAATTAGTTGGTTCAGGATACACTTTTCCTTTAACTTCTCCTTTTCACCAAAAGAACAGCAACACTGGGTTCTGTCTCTTGCTGCGCCTTACGGTCGGGGAACTTTTAAAGTTCCCCGACCGTTTTCCCTACAAGAATCTACTTTACTCATTTTATCCCCAAAATCACCCCCCTCAGTATTTCAGGTTGTTTCATAAAGAATATATGCGGCAAACTGTCCTTCACGATGTATTCCACAGGTGCATTGACCAAATGTTTTTTGGCAAATTCTATATTGACAAACGGCACAACATCATCGTTTTTGCCATGAATATAAACAGTAGGCGTTGTGATTTTACACCAATTAGGCTCCATTTTAAGACATTCATGAGCGTGAGCCAACTTTTCATCGTTGGCAATAATAAAGTTTTGCGGCATTGCCCACTTAATCGCCCAACAATCTAAAGGTTTGTTGAACCAAAAACGCTTTTCTTTATTCGGGTCAATCGCTGGGGCTGACAAAACCAAATTATCTATCAACTGCGGATAATCCATTGCCAAACGTGCGGCAATGGTGCCACCATACGAATGACCAACCAATATTGTTTTAGTACCAACATATCGCGCTTTTTTCAAAATAGGCAACAAATAATCCACTTGCTTATCAATAGATACTTCCGTCTTTCCAAAATCGGAATAACCGTGTCCATAACGGTCTGGCACTATCAATTTATAGTGATTCAACAAGGCTGTATCACTCAAATACGCCTTAAAACCAGATGCTGTGCCTATCGCACCATGCAAAAAGACAACAACTGGCTGCGAATCACGCCCCATTTCAAAATAGCGCATCGTATGATTGCCCCCAATCTTATAGCGATGAATCTGAAAATCGTAAGGCAGATTGCCATATAGTTTAAAGGCTTCTTTGTCGCTGATGCGAAAACGAAAACAGGACGAAAGGGTCAGAATTAAGAGAACAAAAAGAAGAGAAAGCGGTAATTTTTTCATAAAATTGCTTTGTTTTAAATGTCAATTTGCAAAAATAACGCCCTTTTTGATGTCTTGTTTTGGTATTTGGATAAAAATCTGTAACCGTTTTTTCTATCTTTACCGTGATTGTTTTTTTTTGACCACAGATGACACTGATTCGACAGGTTTTCACTGATTTTTTAGTTCCCTGCGGGATGACAACAGGAAAATCAGTGAAAACCTGTCGAATCAGTGTCATCTGTGGTCAAAAAAAACAATCTTTATCACCAATCAATAAAAAAGAATGATAAAACAAAACGACACAGCCTTTTTTGGACACCCACGCGGTTTAGCCACACTGTTTTTTACCGAAATGTGGGAACGCTTTTCTTATTATGGTATGCGCGCCTTACTCATTTTGTTTATGACTGCCAGCGTAGCCGACGGCGGTTTGGGTTTCAATATCCGTTTAGCGGGCGTGGTTTATGGTATATACACTGCTTTGGTTTATATGACCAATTTGCCAGGCGGTTGGATAGCAGACCGATTTATGGGAGCGAGAAAAGCCGTTTTTATTGGCGGCGTTATCATTATGTGTGGGCATATCTTATTGATGTTCACTGGTTTAGTCTTTTTTTACACAGGTTTATTATGCGTCATTATCGGTACAGGTTTATTGAAACCGAACATCAGTACGATGGTCGGCGGTTTATATTCTAAGGAAGACAAAAGACGTGACGGCGGCTTCTCACTTTTCTACATGGGCATCAATCTTGGGGCATTTATTGCACCTTTGATTTGCGGTTATTTAGGTCAAAAGGTCAATTGGCATTTTGGCTTTGGCGCGGCTGCCGTTGGTATGTTCTTCGGCTTATTGCAATACAAATTAACGGAGAAATACTTAGGCGATGTGGGCTTACCTTCCTTAAAAGCCAAAGATGCAACAGCCATTAGTGCTGCAAAACGTCAATTATTGATGGGTTTGGGCTACTTCGCCTTGTTCATTTTGATATTAGTGGGCTTAGTTTATGGCAATGTCTTCGAAATCAATGCTCGCAACTTGAGCATTTTGTTCGGTGGCATCTACGTCGTCTTAGTTTTGGGCTATTTCAGTTCTTTATTTCTACAAAAAGACTTTACAGAAGCAGAACGGGGTCGTTTGGTGGTCATTGTCGTCCTCTTTATTGCCGCCGCTTTGTTTTGGGCAAGCTACGAGCAAGTCGGTTCAACTTTAAGTCTCTTTGCAGATAGATTCACACAAAACAGCGTCTTCGGCAATGAATTCCCTTCGTCGTGGTGGCAATCCGTTCATGCGTGTGTGATTATCTTTTTTGCGCCTGTCTTTGCCTGGTTATGGGTTTATTTAGCGAAACGAGACAAAGAACCGTCCATTCCAGTCAAATTTTCGTTGGGTTTAATCTTTGCAGGCTTAAGTTTTCTCCTTTTAGTGCCCGCCGCTTTGTATTTAGGTGCAAACGTGGGTTCAAAGGTTGGTCCCCAATGGTTATTGACCGTTTTCTTTTTGCAAACACTTGGCGAATTGTGCTTGAGTCCTGTTGGTTTGAGTTCTATGACAAAATTAGCACCGCCTCGCATCGTCGGACAAATGATGGGTGTCTGGTTTTTAGCCGCATCCGTCGGCAATTTTATCGGTGGACAAGTGGGCAGCTTGTTTGAGTCATTCCCTTTGCCTCAAATCTTTTTCACGGTCTTTGTTTTTGCCGCAACGACGGGTGTTTTGATGTTTTTGTTTAGGAAAAAACTATCGCGTTTGATAGGGAAATAGGGATATTTTAACAATGAAAAATATAAAAATCACTGGCGCAGACAATCGCTTGATTACGAACCTAAAATCAAAACTTCAAATGCCGCACCGTTTGACCGTCATTTATCAGTTGTTTCAATGAATCAATGCCAATTTTTAAATGTGTATTCAAGAAAGTAGAGGTAACCGTCTTATCATTTTCTTCCGTTTTGACTCCTTCAGGAATCATCGGAATATCACTCACTAAGAGCAATGCACCTGTTGGTATATGATTTTTGAAACCCACGGTAAAAATCGTTGCCGTTTCCATATCAACAGCCATGCAACGCAACTCACGTAGGTATTCTTTAAAGTCTTCTTTATGTTCCCAAACGCGGCGGTTTGTGGTGTAAACCGTTCCCGTCCAATAATCCATCTCATAGTCTCGAATAGTGGTCGAAATTGCTTTTTGCAAAGCAAAAGCAGGTAAAGCAGGGACTTCTGGCGGTAAATAGTCATTTGAAGTACCTTCACCACGTACTGCTGCGATGGGCAAAATGAGGTCGCCGACTTTGTTTTTGTCATGTCTTAAACCGCCACATTTGCCTAAGAACAAAACGGCTTTAGGTCTTATTGCTGTCAATAAATCCATGATTGTCGCCGCATTAGGGCTACCCATACCGAAATTAATAATGGTGATATTGTCAGCCGTTGCACATTGCATCGAACGGTCTTTGCCACTGACTTCAACATTGTGCCATTCGGCAAAGAGGTTGACATAGTTAGAAAAATTGACAAGGATAATGTACCGACCAAATGCTTCAAGCGGTAAACCTGTGTAGCGTGGAAGCCAGTTATTAACGATTTCCTGTTTTGTCTTCATACTTAATGATTTGATTGTGAATAATTTATAAGTTGGTTTCTCCCTTTCAAGTAGGGTGATTTGAGCGAAGGTACGGAAACACTTCTCATTATTTTACTATTTTCAAAAAAGAACTAACGGATTTTTACACAGACTGTTTGCGATTTTCAAAAGCAGATACATTAACTTTGCCTCCATTATGAAAAGATTTTATAACTAAACTAATTTTCATCTTATGCAAATTCAATTTAACTTAACAATTATGTTCAAATCTTTACTTTTTACCGTTTTTTATTGCCTCATTACCCCCCTCAGTATTTTTGCTCAAATTTCCGTATCACCAACCTTTCCAACTGTTGACGACAATGTGACCATTACTTATGATGCGACACAAGGCAATGCCACACTTGTCGGCGTATCACCTATTTATACGCATACAGGCGTGATTACCACTGCAAGTACCTCCACAAGTGATTGGAAATACACAAAATATCCGTGGGCGACCAATGCCGCAGACAATGTCCTAGCCGCTTTGGGCAGTAACAAACACAACATTTCCTATAATATCCGTTCCTACTACGGTATTCCTGCATCAGGTGTCACGGTCAAACAACTGGCAATGGTTTTTCGCAATGCCACTGGTTCGCAAGTCGGAAAAACGGCTACGGAGGGCGATATTTTATACGATGTTTGGGACGGCACATCGTTCGTTTCCAAAATTACGACCCCCTCAGTACCGAATATCACTGTAAACATAGGCACTATGGTTTCTTTTCAAGGAGAAACCTCCGCAAATGCAGCTTCGATGGTGTTAAGGCTCAATGGCTCGCTCATCAAATCGCAGTCTGGTACGAATGTTATGACACATACGTTTACGGCTTCAAATCCAGGATTAAATACCGTTACTTTTGCTGCCAACGATGGTGTGAATGTCGCTGCAACGAAGTCTTTTACTTTTTTTGCCATGCCCACTGTCACCGTTCAAGACCCACCATCGGCTTTAAGTCCGGGTACAAAAGATAACGGTGATGGCACAGTCACTTTCATGCTGCGTGTGCCAAGCGGTGGTAAAACTTTTAGTTATTTGTTGGGTAGTTGGAACAATTTCACTTATGACAACAACTCTTTGATGTATCGCAGCACCGATGGCACTTATTTTTGGCAAACCGTCAGTGGGTTTACGGCAGGTCAAACGTATTTGTATCAATACAACGTTGACGGTACGCGTTTGGCAGACCCTATGAGCCATACAGTGCTTGACCCAAGCGGCGATTCGTTTATTTCTTCAACGATTTACCCCAATAAACCCACTTATCCAAGCGGTGCCTCGGGTTTTGTAACAATTTATGAGCATCAAAAACCTGCCTATAATTGGCAAGTATCGAGTTTTAATCGCCCGTTCAAGTCGAGTTTGGTCATTTATGAATTGCTGATACGTGATTTTACGACCAAACGAAGTTTCCAAGCAGTCATTGACTCCATTGACCACCTTAAAAGATTGGGTGTCAATGCTATTGAGTTTATGCCCGTTCAGGAATTTTCAGGCAATGATAGTTGGGGCTACAATCCCATTTTTTATGCTGCGCTTGACAAAGCCTATGGACCGTCTGATAAATTCAAAGAACTCATTGACCTTTGCCACCAAAACGGCATGGCGGTCATTTTAGACGTGACTTTTAACCATATTGAAGGCACTTCGCCGCTTTGTCAACTCTATTGGGATGCGGCTGTGAGCAAACCAACGGCAAATAATCCTTGGGTCAATCGAGACAGTAAGCATCCGTTTAGTCCCGCGCCCGACTTAAACCATGAAAGCAGTTGGACAAAAGAATATGTGAAAGCTGCCTTTAAATATTGGCTCGATGAATACCATGTGGACGGTTTCCGTTTAGACCTCGCAAAAGGTTTTACACAGAACAATAATTGTGGCGCCAGTCAATTTGACGATGCTTGTTGGAGTCAATACGATGCGAGTCGAGTGGCTATTTTGAAGGATTACAACAGTTATATTCAAGCACAAGCGCCCGGTTTGTATGTTATTTTAGAGCATTTAGGTCAAGCACAAGAGGAACAAGAACTCGGAGCTAACGGCATCATGCTTTGGGAAAAACTGCATACCAACTACAAACAAGCGGCTATGGCTTGGTCGTCGAGCAGCAATTTAGATGTGGCTTCGCCTAAAAGTACAACACTTAGGACTTGGGACAATTATGACCGTCCAGTAACGTATGCCATCAGTCACGATGAGGAACGTTTGATGGTTGAATGTAAAAACAATGGCAATCAAATAACAGGATATTCCACCCGCAATATATCCACTGCTTTAAAACGCATGGAGCTCATTGCTGCCTTTATGTACACCGTTCCAGGTGCAAAAATGATGTGGATGTTCGATGAATTGGGCTATGATTACAGTATAAATGACTTCGGCGGACGCACTTCACCTAAGCCTCCGATTTGGGGAAGCCTCACAAATCCTGAACGTTTAAAGTTGTTTAAGGTATGCGCCAATATCATCAAATTGCGTACACAATACCCCTCAGTATTCAACACCGATCAGCACAATCCAGCGGATTTAGCAGGGGCAAACTGGTATCACAAGCACTTACATTTAAGCCCTGTGGGAGGTCCATTTTGGGTAACAATTGTCGGCAATTTTGATGTTGTCAATCAAACCTTGCCTGCTTATTTCCAACATACTGGCACTTGGTACGACTATTTGAGTGGGCAAGCGGTCAATGTGACGAATGCAAATATGACTTTCAATATGCAGCCTGGCGAATACCATATTTACACAAATCAACAACTGCCGACACCGCCTGAAGGTTATACGCCTTGGTCAACCGTCATTCCTGTTGAACTGGTTTCGTTTACTGGAAAGGTCGTTAACAAAACAGATGCTGCCTTAACTTGGCAAACTGCGAGTGAACGCAACAATGCTTTTTATGCAGTTGAACGCAGTTTTGATGGTAAACAATTCGCAGAAATAGGTCAAATCAAAGGAAACGGCACGACAAACCAAGCACACAGCTACAATTTCACAGACCGCAACGTAGCTAACGGTTTGGTTTATTATCGCCTTCGGCAAATAGATTTTGATGGTAAAGAGACGTATTCCAATATTGTTTCTTTGGAAATTGAGGCAACTAAAAACACCGTTGGGGTCTTTCCAAATCCAACTTTTGATAAAATTTATGTTCAAAATGCTTCTTATACTGAGGGGGGTGTTTTGACAGATAATGTCGGTCGTGTACTTGTCAATTATCCTAAAATACCGCGTGAGATTTCATTGAGCACATTGCCTTCTGGTATTTATTTTTTGAAAATTGGGGTTGAGAATTTTAGGATTGTTAAACAATAAAAATGGTTGCAATAGAGGGCGACCGTAAAGGTCGCCCTTACATAAAAACCACATCTCATTTATCGCTTATTGGCTTATGAAAAATCAACAACTTGCCCAACTCAATATCGCTCGCATGACAGGGGTGGACATCAATGATCCCATTATGATTGACTTCGTTGCACAACTTGATGAAGTCAATGGCTTGGCAGAAAGCAGCGCAGGTTTTGTTTGGCGTTTGAAAGACGACAGCGGCAATGCGACGAACTTAAACCCTTTCGACGATGTGCAACTCATAGTCAATATGTCTGTTTGGGAAAACATCGAAGCCTTAGAGCATTTTGTTTTCAATGGTCGTCACCTCGAAGTGATGCGGCGACGACGTGAGTGGTTTCAACGTTTTGGCAAAGCCTATATGGTTTTGTGGTGGGTTCCAGAAGGGCATGAACCGACGTTAGAAGAAGCAAACGAACGTTTGGATTATCTGCAAACGCATGGGGCTTCGACTTATGCGTTTGATTTTAGGAATAAGTTTGAGCCTGAGGATTAACCAAAACTCTTATAAACTGCTACAAAATGCGCCATTGTACCCAATAAAGTCAAACAATGCCAAACCGCATGTGTGTATTTTCTACTCCGCCATTTGTAGAAAATAATACCAATCATGTAAGCGAAGCTGCCGTACAGAATCCATGTAAAAACCTCAAAACTCATCGTTTTTGAAATGGGTTTGGCGACAAAAACAAGCATCCAACCTAAAAAAACGTAAAGTGAAATGGAAAGCCATTCCAATTTGCCTGTAAAAAACAATTTAAAAACAATGCCTAAAACGATGATGCTCCACATAGTTGCCATAAAAAACACGGCTTCATTGAAGGGAATGTATCTGAAAATGATGGGCGTGTAAGTGCCGCCAATCAATAGGAAGATGCAGATATGGTCGCAGATATGCAATATATTTTTCTTCTTTGGCTGTTGAACAG